>CAZVBU010000072.1:0-4311 GCA_964625935.1 uncultured Candidatus Saccharibacteria bacterium | reverse complement strand
TATTCCCATCCAAATAAATATTTATTCCAAATTGCCCTAGTTGTTCTAATTGCTCTAATAAAATCGCAAATCGCAAAAATCCCAATTTTAGATTAATTAGGTTAATTAAAATAATTAGATTAATTTTTATTTTAACCCCAATTGGACAAAAGAATTCCGAGGTCGGTTACATCAACTCTTCCGTCCTGGTTAAGGTCGGACGGAGGCCTTGATGTCGAATTCCAATTTGAAAGGAAGATGCCGAGGTCGGTGACATCAACGTGTCCCGAGTTATTGAGGTCGCCGCGTTTTGCCGGAATTGGCGTAGAAGAGGGTGATGAATAAACATCCAGCATATCTTCCCCTACCCAACCATCAACACCGGAAGTAAAATTAACAGTCCACCACCAAACATTTTCACCATTTAACACCGCAAACGAAGGTCCGGCTGTTACTATACCGATAGAACCAGATGTCTGAGACCCCAATAAAGCCCCGGCGGGAGCCTGGCGCACATTTGCCGTTGTATTTGTCCTCACCTGCTGACCGTTAACAAACTTAGTCGACGGATTTGGTTGACCGGTCGGCAGAGGAGACGGAGTAACTATCGGAGTTGGAGTTGGGTTATATGTCGGAGTCGGGGTTGGATTATATGTCGGAACCGGAGTAGAATTTCCACCGCTACCATATTCATAAGCGCCAACATCCCACGAACCATCAGAACCGCGCGAATTACCATCGGGATCGCGATTCACGAATCCATCAGATGTCAGCGCGGTACCGGCATTTCGAGGATAACCCGACCCAGTACTACTCACGATGCGATAATCTCTGGTGGCGCGATTAACAAAAACCGATTCAGAACTCGCGGTTACATTATTAGAACTGGCGCCAAATGACCAACTCGAACCGGAATTATAAAAAAGATTATTCTTAAATTCCGACCCGGAGCCGGCAGATGCTTGAACATAAAGCAAGCTTCCGACATTATCAAAAGTATTATTCCATATTTTAAGATTTGGCACCGTAGAAGTAATTTCTATTGCTTTAGTGCCGGACATATTAATATCGTAAAAGACATTGCCATAAATCTGCCAATTGCTGGCGCCTCCGGATTGTTCAAAGAAAATACCTTCTCCTGTCGCGTTTCCGCCGGGGCCTTTGTGGAAGCTGGAATACCTCACAATGCCATTATCGGAACCGGAAATATAAATACCATTAGGATGATAGGATGACCAGTTCTGCGCCATAATATCGTACATATCAATATACTCAAAAGTAGTACTATTGATACCGACATTATAAACACCGGATTCCCAGTTAAAAATTTTCATGTGGCTGAAAGTATTACCGGTAGCGGAAGAGAAAGGCGTAAGATCAATACCCCGACCGTCGCTGGAATAAGTTACATTACCCGGTCCCTGTAAATCCAAGTATTCAACCGTATTATAACTAGCATTGGAGCCGTTGGGCCATTCGATACCAGGCCCGGCGCTAGCGCCGCTAAAATCTATCCACCAACCATTACCACCGCCAGAAGCTGATTTCCGGCCCGAAATGGTGATGTAATTATAGTTTCCGTTGAAATATATTCCGGCGCGTGTTTGATGCACTGTTGAATCAAAAGAACTGCTCCAACCCGGAGAACCGGTACACTCTGAGGCGTCGCTCCTCGCCCGGCGAATATACAAACGCGACCCGCTTGAACAACTTTTTTGCGGATTCAAATCTTGGCTATATGTTCCTCCCGCCACCCATATCGTATCTCCGCAAGAAACACTCCCCCAGCTGATGCCGCCTAAACCATTCCACGCGGCAGTCCAGCTCGTTCCGGATCCACCGCCTCCGCTGGGTCTAACGTACCAATTGGCCGCTTCGGCTTTAGCGTCGAAAAACATGGAAAAGAAAAATAAAAACGCAAATACAAAAAATATTTTTTTCATAAAAAAACACCTAATTATAATACTTTCATTTTATCGTGGAATTCTAAAAAAACCAGCTTAAAAAAATACGAAAGCATGTCATCGCCTGCCGGTTGTCCTGTTAAAATTTACACGAAATCACAGATGACTGTGTAAAACCGCCTCGCGCAAAATATCGGAATATAATTTTCTGTTTCTCGCGACCGAACCAAAATCAATCTTTTCCACGCTATCATCAATGTAGCCAAGCCTGAGCATAACGCGCGCCGCCGCGTAAATTTCAAAATTCTTCAAATCTTCGTCCGACATTTCGCGCGAATCGAGAAAACTCAAAATTTCCCGCATCTCTTCCCACAAAAAAATATCCTCAATCGTGCCTTTTATGAATCTTTCGGCAAAATCGATTATTTTCGCGCAGGAAGAATTTTTCTCGCTTTCCGTCCTTATCGAATCGAAAATCTCAATTTCTTCCGCGTCTACAAGCCGCCAAAAACCGTTCTGCGTGCTGACAAAAGAAAGCCTTATGACGGCATAGCCGTACAGGAAATATCTCAGTTTCGATTTTAAATGCCTGATACCCTGCGCCTTCGCCTCAATCCTCCCAAAATCTCTCGTGTAAAAAGAAAAAAGCCGGTCCGCTTCGCCGAACTCCCTCTGATTGAGAATTATTCCTTCTGTTTTGTATAAAATATGAGACACTTGGTTTATTTTTTTTCCAAGCCAATCTTAACGTAAAACTTCTCTCCGCCGGCATAGACCTCCCGCCCTTTCTTAAAATCACTGTCATATCTTATTTCAATAAGCCCGGCATTTTTTTTCAAAAGAGCATAAAATTCATCACCAACCTCGCGGCTTATATTCAGCGACAAATCGCAAACGGCAAAATCTCCCGGCATAAGTCCTGACTGCTTTCTTTCCTCCTGAAAAACGCGCAGATATTCCCGGTAAAGACCTTCTCTCTTAAGTTCGGGAGTTATTTCCGTATCAAGCCACACTTCTTCTTCAAGATTTTTATCAAACGCGATGTCTTTTATATTGACTTCGTCTTTTATGAGATTTACGAGCTCTTCGTTTTGGGCAACACGAGAAGACAAACTCTTGATTTTCACCAAAGAAAGCGGCTGTTTTACTTTTATTCCTTTTTTCACGCGCTCGTTTAAAACAAGAGAAACAGTTTTTCTTGTTTCTTCCATATCTTCCATAAGTTTCAAATCTATGAAATTTTCGTCAAATTCCGGCCACTCTTCCAAATGAACCGATTCTCTAAAAACGCCCCCGCCTTTTTTCACGTCCGTAAAAACCGCCTCGGCGGCAAAAGGAACGAAAGGCGCCAAAAGCCTGCAAACCACGTATCTTATCCAGGACAAATTCCTTTCGACTGTCGTGGCGTCTTCTCCCCCGTTCCTAAAACGTTCCCGTGAACGTCTCAAGTACCAGACAGACAAATCATCGATAAGCCCGGCGATACGCCGCGCCGCAAAAACAATGTCGTATTTCTCCAACGCTTCGGTCGCGTCTTTTGTCGCCTGATTCAGTTTGGAAAGGGCCCACTTATCCAGAATATTTTTCGTTTCGCGGAAAACAGGCGGCGAAACTTCGGCGCCTTTGTTGAACATCGAATAAAAAGCAGAAATATTGAAAAATGTCACAAACATTTTTTTCGCCTCCCTTAAGTCCGCCTCATCGAAATTTTTCGGATCACCCGGCTGGTTTATCGTGTAAAAATACCACCGGACCACATCGGCGCCGTATTTCTCCATCATGTCCCACGGGCTCACGACGTTTCCCAGACTTTTGCTCATTTTCTTTCCTTTCTTATCCAAAAGATGGCCCAAAGATATCACATTCTTATATGAATTACCCCGGCCCAAAAGAGTGGAGACCGACAAAAGCGTGTAAAACCACCCGCGAGTCTGGTCAACAGCTTCGCAAATAAAATCCGCCGGATAAAGCCCGCCGCTGTCTATCAGCTCCTTGTTTGCAAAAGGATAGTGCAACTGAGCAAACGGCATTGAACCGGAATCGAACCAGCAATCCATCACCTCAGGCGTGCGCGCCATATCTCCCCCGCATTCTTTACATTTGAATTTTATCTCATCGATAAACGGCCTATGGACATCTACGGGTTTCGAATAAGTATGTTTTAAGGACCCGTGATACGGATACCACGTTCTCAAAGAAGATAATATATCCATACCCATTGCCGCGCCATAAAGTATCTGGAGAGGCTCGCCATGAGAAACAACAACTATTTTTTTATTTTTATATTTAGAATTTATTGTTTTTAGGAAGCTCTCCATCCTGCTTCTCACATCGGACAAGTTTTCAAGACCATGAGCGGTATTTTTTACGCGCGATTGCTTGTCGGGATAATATTGCCGGCCCGGCTGCTTTTTTTCGGGATAATCCC
>CAZVBU010000071.1:1732-4315 GCA_964625935.1 uncultured Candidatus Saccharibacteria bacterium | reverse complement strand
TCATTTGGTTAGAGCGCGTCGTTGACATCGACGAGGTGACAGGTTCGAATCCTGTATCGCCCACACTCAACACAAAAACTCAGTTTCAAAACGGAGTTTTTGCGTTTGAAAAGTGACAAAAAATAAAAGATATTAAAATCTTTGTTTCTTTGCATCGGCCCTGCCTGCCGGCAGGCAGGTCGGAAATAAAAGACTGCTGTTTTTCATTTCGCTCCCTCGCTTCAAAATAAAAACCGCCTTTTCAGGTGGTTTTGTTTTTTTTCAAAGCGATTAGGACCGCGGCAGTTCCGCCCAAAACATCCATAACCAAATCAACAGAAGTATCCAAAGCGCGAAACTCCATATTGAGATAATAAAGCTCCATAATCTCCCACAAGACTCCGACGGCCAAAACAAACGATATAAAAAACAAAATATTCCTTTTTCCGGAAAAACCGGAAGCGAAAATTACACCGAAACATCCCGCGGCAAACCCGCCGACAAAATGAAGCAAGGAATCGAATTCCCAAACAATTTTCTGCATGCGCCATGTCAAATCGGCATAATAACCAAACGCCAAAATAACAAAAGCAATAACTGCTATTTTTTTCAAAAAACTTTTCCTCCCCCCGCTTATCGCTTTTATTTTGTCAGATAAAATTTCCAAAGTAAAAATGATATTTATATAATATACGACTTATAAAAAATTAAAAGCCGCCAAACCAAAAATTATGCCGATGTTTCCATATTTTCAAAAAAATGTATTATTTAAAATATGGCAGAAAAAGAACCCGAAATAATCTACGAAGATGAAAACATCGTTGTCCTCGACAAGCCCTCGGGGCTTTTGGTCCACCCGATAAAAGGACCGGCGGAAAATACGAACACTCTCGCGGGGTGGCTTTTTAAAAACCGCCCGGAAACAAAAAATACGGGCGATGAACCGGAATCCCGCCCCGGAATCTTTCACCGGCTGGATAAAGAAACTTCGGGAGTGATAATCGCGGCGAAAAACCAAAAAACTTTCGAATTTTTGAAAAAACAATTCCAGAACAGAGAAATAAAAAAAACATATCTGGTTCTTGTAAAAGGAACGCCGAAAAATAAAAACGGAATTATCGATTTCGCCATCGCGAGAAGCGCGAAAAGTCCCTTGAAAAAATCCGCTTCGGCGCACAAAAAAGGAACCGAACGGGAAGCGGTGACGGAATACAAAACCATAAAATATTACGAAGGATGGACGCTTGCCGAGGCTTATCCGAAAACCGGCCGGACACACCAGATAAGAGTCCATTTCAAGGCCTTGGGTCATCCTGTCTATGGAGACGAGCTCTATTCAAAAACCGGTCCGGGAGAAAAATACGGCCGCCTCTTTCTCCACGCCAAAAATATAGAATTTACGGCGCCAAACGGCAGCCGGATGAAGATTGAGGCCGATATTCCGGAAGATTTGGCGCGCATCTTGCAGACTTTGAAGGAATATGATAAAAATTAAAAATTATGGCAATCAAAATTTCCGAAAAAATAAACATAGAAGAAAGGGCAAAATTGGACATAAGACCGGGCGATACGGTTAAGGTCTGGCAAAGAATCAAAGAAGGCGAAAAAACGAGGCGCCAGGCGTATGAAGGCCTTATCATAGCGAGAAAACACGGCACGGAATCGGGCGCGACTTTTACCGTGAGAAAAATCAGCGGAAGTATCGGAGTTGAACTTACCCTTCCCTTGTATTCTCCTCATATCGAAAAAATAGAACTTATTTCAAGACCCAAAAGAACCAGGCGCGCCAAACTTTATTACGTGAGAGACAGAGCGGCCAGAGCAGTGCGGCAAAAAATGAAACAGCTGAGACAGGTGGGAGAAGTGATGATGGAAGAAGAGCAGAAAAAACCGGAAGCGGAAGAAAAAGAAAAAGAAAAATAAAAATCGAAACGGCCGGGAACGCAAAACCCGGCCGTTTGATTTTTGAAACATTGATTTGAAAATAATTGGCAGACATAATATAATAGAGAAATGAAAGCAAGACCGGGGCCAAAACCAAAAAAAAATATCAGTATACAGTGGAATAAAAAATTTTCCTATGCTATCGGGCTCCTGGCCACAGACGGCAACTTAAATAAAGACAAAAGACATTTTGACTTTACGTCAAAAGACAAACAGCTTGTCGCAACTTTTGCTCAATGCCTGAATATAAAAAATAAAATCGGAAAAAAAACCAGCGGTAGCGCAAAACAAAAAAAATATTTTAGAATTCAATTCGGGGATGTCGTTTTTTATAAATGGTGTTTAAGGCTGGGTTTGAAAACCAATAAATCAAAAAATATTGGCTGTCTCAAAATACCGACCCGTTTTTTCTTTGATTTTTTAAGAGGATGTTTTGACGGAGACGGGAGTGTATACGCATATTGGGACCAGAGATGGAAAAGCAGTTATATGTTTTATGTTTCTTTCGCGTCAGCTGATAAAACATTTCTAAACTGGATGAAAAAAAAATTAAAACAACTTATAAAAACAAGCGGCGGAATAGCCAAAAGCAATAATAACTGGCAATTGAGGTTCGCTAAAAAAGACGCTTTAAAAATAATAAAAAAAATGTATCCCGCA
>CAZVBU010000071.1:0-1722 GCA_964625935.1 uncultured Candidatus Saccharibacteria bacterium | reverse complement strand
AAAATAATTAAAATAAATAAAGAACACAATAAAACACGCGCAGGTGGCGAAACTGGCAGACGCACTACCTTGAGGTGGTAGCGCCCGCGAGGGCTTGGAGGTTCAAATCCTCTCCTGCGCACTAATCCTTCGCCAAGGCTACGGAGTTACAAGTCTAAAAAAGAAACAAAACATAGTTTAAAAACATTATCAATTATTAGTTATCGGTTAAATATAATTATCAACATGGCTACGGTAAAAATATATTCCACCCCGACATGCGGCTACTGCCACATGGCAAAGGACTGGATGAAAGAAAAAAATATCGCTTTTGAAGATTACGATGTTTCTTCGGACGCAAAAAAACGCGAAGAAATGCTCGGAAAAACAGGCCAAATGGCGGTTCCTGTGATTTCCGTCGAAAAAGACGGAAAAGAAGAAATAATAATCGGTTTTGACAAAAACCGCCTGTCGCAACTTCTGGGAGTAAAATAAAAAAAGTGACTGTCAAAAATTACATCAGGGACATCATTTACGGCGCCTCGGACGGTCTTGTAACGACTTTTGCGATTGTCGCCGGGGTTTCCGGCGCCTCGCTCCCCGCCACCGTTATTATTATCATAGGTTTTTCAAAAGTTCTGGCCGACGCCATCTCAATGGCGGCGGCCAATTATTTGGGCACGAAAACCGAACACGAATATTTCATCAAGCGCGACGGCGCGCCTGAAGATCCGGAACTTCATTACCCACTGCAAAGCGCGCTTGCGACCTTCTTTTCATTCATACTTGTCGGAGCGGTAACTCTGATACCCTATGTCTTCTGCGACTACACGGACAACGCTCTTGTTTGGACATCGGCGCTTACGGGAGCAATGCTTTTTTTGACAGGAGCGTTAAAAACAAAAATCACCCGCCAGCACTGGCTTAAAGGCGGACTGGAAATGTTCATTATCGGCGGTATTGCGGCGGCTTCGGCATACGTTGTAGGATATTTATTGAAAGACTTAGCGAATTTTTCATAGAACTTAAAATATTATCGGTTAATTTTTATAAATTATTAATTTCCCGCCCCCATAGCTCAATGGATAGAGCAAATCCGTCCTAAGGATGAGATGTGGGTTCGATTCCTGCTGGGGGCACCAAATCAAAATCTTGTTTAGTTATGTCCTGCAAAAGCTGATAGATAGGACTTAATTTAGGTTCCAACATACCCTTGCCTTTCTCATAGATAACACCTTCAGGAAACACCAGTTGTTGGAACTGGTGTTTTTGTTCAAGCGAATAGTCCCGCCATTGTCGTGGTAAGTCAGTCATAAACTGTGTGGCGTAACTAATCGCCGTCTCAATGTCCCATTCCTCGATTCTTGCTTCGTTCAAAGCCACCTTCGCTGCGATTGTCGCTTCATCGAGCGGGTATTTTTGTTCCAAAAATTGTTCTTCGGTAATTAAATTTTTTGATTTCATCGAGATTAACTCTCTTAATTCTCCGTTCAATTCATCAACTTTCTTTTGCAGCTGTTCGGCATCAGAGTTGTGCTCCTTGCGTTTTGTCTCCCAAACATCCAGTGCAATTTCCTTAAATAGTTTAGTGGCATCTTCCGTTGGCTTAACGCGTTCCAGGATAACAATAAAATCTGATTCCAAATCTTCTTTTGGAATGGTTTTGCCGTAAAGTTCACAACCTCGCTTCTTGCAATGATAATACGCATACCTTCCGCCGTGCCCGCGTGAGCCGCTACCAGT
>CAZVBU010000070.1:0-4353 GCA_964625935.1 uncultured Candidatus Saccharibacteria bacterium | reverse complement strand
CTTATAAAACTTGAAGGCACGCTCCACACGGCGTCAGGATAGCATGTATATGGTTTTCTTTCTTACCACCGAAATCAAAAGCTATCGCCATAGCGCAAGGTGAAGATTCACGCAAAATACCTGAAGAATTGGCGTTAAAAATAGCCACTCGTTCGGCGCACACGGAAAGACCGTAAGAATCACTTTCAAAATTGGTTCCGCAAACAATTTCCCCGTTTTCCATCAAAAGAGCCGCGCCAACGGAAATTTTCGAATGTTTTGAGCGCGAATATTTAGTAACAACCGAAGCTTCTTCAATCATTGATTTATGCAGGGAACTCAAGCTACCAATCGCGACTATATGCATTTAGACACCGCTTTTCCGTATAATATTTACCGCTTTTGCGCGTCTTTTGCTATTCTTTCAGCAATATCTTTCGGAATAATTTCTTTCGCTCTTTTGAAGCCATATTCCATAGCTTCATTGAGAAGCCGTTTATTAAAATCGGAAAAACCGAAATTCAACGATCCCACTTCCGGCTCGATAACGTGCATTGGAATAAGATAATAGGAGGCCAACTCTTTTCCGCTCTTAACGTCGCGCCTGTATATCTCGCCATAAGTCAGAGAAGTCGTGCGTGGCATAATATCGTTTAATAAACTGCGATATTTTTTATCCGGCGGATCGATACCCATAAAAGGCATCGCCGCTTCTTTCGGGTTATAGCATCCGATAAAAATAACGCGGTCCAAAGGAAACATTTCCAGGGTCTGAACAATCGGAGCCACGCACCTCACTCCTCCATCCAGATACTGCGTGCCGCAAATATCGACGGGCGGATGAAGTCCGACAACGGTCGCGCTCGCGAGAACGTATTCCAAAAAAAAGGGATGCTTCTTGTTTATAAGGCTGAACTCTCCCGACTGAAGATTGGTTACCCCGACATAAAAATCGGTGCGCGCGCTTCTGACCAAATCCAAACCCGCTCCCCCGTAAAAATATTCTATCAGTTTTTTAAGGCCACGGTTATCGAATACCGACTGCCGCCGTTTCAATAAAACATTCGTCAAAAAACCCAAAGCTATTCCTTTTTTCCCGGAACACAATCCGCCATAAACGGCGTTGAAACTCCGCAATTCCTGCCATATCTCTTCTAAGGCATCGATATCGCCCAAAACTGCGGGCCCGCCGTTCAAAGCTCCGGCCGATACTCCGATAATGATGTCCGGCCTGATATTGGTTTCGTTATAAAGATAACCAAGCGCTCCCGCTTGAAAAGCTCCACGAAATCCTCCACCGCTTAAAACTAAAGCAAGCGACATAATCTCCCTCCTTTTTTAGACAATAAAAATTTCAAAAAACCGTCCTTTCTGAAATTAAGCACGCGAAAAACAAAAAATCAACTATAATTAGTTTTAGGTCGGCAGTTAATAACTGATAATTTATGGCTGATTATTTTGAAAAAATTCAGTCCTAACCAAACAAAAAAAGCGAAGCGAAAACACCGGCTCCCAAAATTATTCTGTAGTAGCCGAATTTCTCAAAACTATGATTCTTTATATACCTCATAAAAACCGGAATCACCCAGAGGGCAGACAAAAAAGACACCACGAAACCGGCCGCAAGAACCGCGAAATCGCCGATACTGAAACCAAATCCTCCTTTTAAAAAAGAATACGCCGAAGCGGCAAATATCGTGGGGACGGCAAGAAAAAAAGAAAATTCGGCGGCGACCGGCCTTGCGGCCCCAAGAAACATGGCGCCGATTATGGTGGCTCCGGCTCTTGAAACACCCGGCACAAGAGCCAAACATTGCGCCAGTCCTATAAAAAAAGATGTTTTATAAGTTATTTCCGAAACAGAACTTATTTTTGAGATATAAGATTTTTTTTCCGCCAAAATCAAAACGAGACCGCCCAAAGCAAGCGCCAGAGAAACAACAAGCGGACTAAAAAGTTTTTCCTCGATAAAGCCGGAAAAAAGCGCTCCGAAGAAAAGCGCGGGCAAAACACCGATTATCGTTTTTTTCCATATTTCAATATTGGCGCGGTTTATGCCTTCCGCGCCGAAAGGATTGAGTTTTTCCCAAAAATAAAAAAGTACGGCCAAAACAGCGCCGAACTGAATGACAATATCGAACATTTTAGTAAAATTTTCCTCAAAAAAGAAAAAACGGTTGGCGAGAATAAGATGACCCGTCGAAGAAACCGGCAAAAACTCGGTCAGCCCCTCTATTACTCCCAAAATAACCGCGCTTATAAAATCATGCGCCATAAAAAATATTATAGCGCAAAAATCCGACCGAGTCCCGACGAAAGCCAAAAAACAAAATAAAATCCCGTTAAGCAAGCTTAACGGAACTATTTTTGAATTAGCCCCCGACACTGGCGGAAAAAATTACAAACCAAAAAAAGATTTATTGAAAACCGCGCGCCATAAAACGAAACAGGCAATCGCGAGAAAAACAAAAAATGGCAGAGCGGCAACCGCCAAATATCGCCACTCGAACAAAAAAATACATAAAGAACTCGAACCGCACCAGCCGGATAATTTAGACAAAAAATTTAAAATTATCGGAAGAAAAAATAAAATAACGGGAATCGGCCAATGAGCCGGGATTTTCTTGAAAGAAAAAGCTCTCTTTACTCCGTCGTTTTTTTCGTCCAAGAGATAAACATAAAGACACAAAACGAGGGACACAACAAAAGACGTAAAAAACCAGTGCGAGAATCCCCCGCCCGAAAGCAGTGTGTGAAAAACGGAAACGGCCGCGCTCGGAGTCCAGAAAAAAATAGTGTAATCTTTTAACACATTCAAAATAACGCCCAATTTTTCCGGCAGATAAACGCGTTTGATAAAATGGTTCATTTGTATCACTCCCTTTTTATTTAATGTCAAAAAACCGCGTTGTCTCTGTTTTTACCGTATAATTATTTTTACAAAATAGCAAGCACGACCTCCGCAAAACACACGCCTAAAAAATAAAACCCCCGGAGGGGGTTAAAATTTTTACGTTTTTTCATTTTTCCGGCTCTTTGCCGCATTTGGGACAATACGCTTTATATCCGCTCATAAAAAAAGGGCTACCGCAATCAAAAACGGAAAAGCATGACGGATTGATGTCAAAATAAGGGATTTTTTCGTTCCGCATTTTTCACATACGCCATAATCCCGTTCCGGGACAAATTTTTCAAAAAACTTTTTTAAGCGCACTTTAAAATCCTTCAATTTCACCGCCTCCTTTTGCTGTTCCGACACTTATTTTATATAAACCTTTTCTTGAAAATTAATCAATATAAAACTTTATCCGATTTTCCCTCCCACAATTTAAAAACCTTGAGAGATTCTTCGCGTCCGGCCTTTGCTGTTTTTATTTTAGATTTTGTTTTGCCGCCGAAAACTTCATATAGGTGATTGTCCATGAATCCGATTTTTTCCGCGTCTTTTTTCGTGCATCCAAAATAAAGCTTTTTGATGCCCGCCCAGTAAAGCGCGGAATAGCACATCGGGCACGGTTCGCAGGAAGAATAAATTTCGCAATCGGAGATATTAAAACGCTTCAATTTTTTTACGGCTTTTCTGATGGCAACTATCTCGGCGTGATTTGTCGGGTCGTTTGTTTTTATAACCTCGTTATGCCCGCTTGAAATAATTTTACCGTTTTTAAAAATTACGGCGCCGAAGGGCCCTCCGCCGCCTTTTTTAACTCCGGCTTTTGCCTCGTCTATGGCAAGTTTAATAATTTTGGTTAAGTTAAATTTCATAAAATATGCTTTAAAAAAATTATTTTTTCTTTTTCCTTGAAACTTTTATCGTATATTTTCCCCCATCTCCATCAAAACCGACGTCAACCGCCAAGTTCGCCGACCATGCGATTTTTCTCCAGACAGGTCTTATGTGCTCTTCTTCGTAAGACGAATAAATGGCGTCGCTTAAGACGCTCCTCGCCTCCTTTGCTCTTCTTTCCTCCAAAGCGCTTTCCGGCAAATTAATAATTATTTTAAAATTATTTTCCGAAGGGTTTTCGTTTTCTTCTACCGCGTAATCAAGATTGTGTTCGGCGAGAAAATCGAAAATATCCTGCCGTGTTAATTTTTCCGGATTTTTTTTCACTTCACTTGAACCGCCGCCTAAAGATTCTTTTTGGTTCATAATTTAATAATTACAATTTTTCTATTTCTTTCAAGTCTTTATCCGGAAGGTAAAGAAACGCGAGTCCGGCGGCCACGCCGACTAAAGCGGTCCACAAATGGCTCCCGCCGAAAAAAACCATATCAAGTTCATCCAAAACATACCAAACTCCGCGCCAAACCAAAACTATGCCTAAAATAAGATAAATATTTTTCAAAAAATAAAAAATCACCGCCCCGAAC
>CAZVBU010000069.1:0-4426 GCA_964625935.1 uncultured Candidatus Saccharibacteria bacterium | reverse complement strand
TCTTAATACGGCGATATCACCGTCGGCCTCTTCCTCGATCGGCTTTTGATAAATTATTATCGTATCCGGCAAGGTCGGCCCCACGCCGTACCCGCTATCCCTTTCCGGTAAAGGAACGCCCGTATAGAGCCCGAGGAGTGTTTCGTCTTCTCCAAGGTCGAAATCCCGCCTGATTCGCTGGGAAGGCTCGTCTTCCACGAGAAAACCTATATTTTTTATTTTCGCTATAAATTTTTCCGGAACCGCTTTCGGAAACTCTTCAGCGATTATTTTTTCGAATTGCTCGCGATTCATATTCTAAAGCGCCATGTTTCCGTACAAATCCAAAAATTGCGGAATAACCGCCAAAAGCCCCAGAAGGGGCAAGACAACCACCGCGACCGAAACAACAAGCGTCCACAAGAAAAAACGGCTCATTTTTTTATTTCTTTCGAGTTTTCCTCCAATTTTTTCTCCAACTCCTCGAGTTTTTTCAAAATTATTTCCTGTTCCATAATATTAAAAATAATAAATTAATTTTCTAAACAAAACAGCTCGCGAAACATCACGATGACTGCACGCAGAAATTAAATGACCTGACTTGATTATTATAATCTTCAATCATGTCCTTAATCTCTTCGATAAGAAGATTGTATCCGGAAACAAGTCTGTTGTATTCTTCCACCAAAACAAGATATTCCCTGCGGGAAAAACCGCCATTTTCTATCCGGTCCTTCAATTCGGCAATTTCCGATTCTCTTATAGAAAGAGAATCTTCATAAATTTCGATTTTTTCTTTGAGCGCCGCGGAAGGCTCCGGGCATTCGGAATAATTCTTGCCGAAAACCTGAACAGCGATCCAGACTTGCTTCCCTTCGAAACTTCCTTTTTTCGCGGCTATGCCGATTTCGGTAAATTGAACGCCTAAAATATTCGCTCGATGACCGGGACTATCCATCCACGCGTCAACAAGATCATTATCACCGTCAAAAATTCCCAAAGCCAGATTTTCCCCTATCGCGAGATACTGATAACCCACGCTTTCGACCCAAAAAGCCGCGTCTTTTCCATCAGGCGCCACGTGAGCGAAGTATTGGTTCTTGAACATATCCGCCAGTTTGTTTTCCGCGGCCTTATCCAAAACCGTACTCGAAAATAAATTCTTTAATCCGTTTTGAGTCCGGTAATAATTGGACCATTTCAAAATTCCCTGCCGCGACAAAACCAAAGAAGGCGTTTCCGCGAGCTCCGGAGTTTTTTCCGGTCCGCCGCCGACAACCGCCGGAGTCTCAGTGGGTTTTGGGCTTGTGGCGGTTTTTCTTAAGGGTGGTGGCGCGTATATCTCCTTTTTTTCCGGTTTCGGCGTTTCCGCGACATGTCTGACTATCTCTCCCAGAGGCTGATAGCTTAAAGGCGGCATTCCTCCCAAATAAAGGCTTATCTCTTCGTAAAAATAAAAAATAAAAAAAGCAAAAGCGGAAAAAATAGCCAGAAATATTATTTTGTACCGGCTGAAAAACATATACTAATTATATACTTAATAAGTAAAATCAAAAATAAAAAAGCATCCGGTTTCCCGGACGCTTTCAAAGAACGAAAAATATTTTTCAACCACTTTTCACCGATTATCTGTCGGCAATAACATATCCGACGGAATTATCGTAAATAGCCTGGGGCAGAACTCCGCCGCCGGCCGAAGGAGGAACATAATCAAAGGGGATGATAAAAACCGCTATTTTTGTCGCCTGCGCGTCCACTCCGCCAGTGGTAATATCGCAGACAAAATATCCTTCACAATCCAATTCCGTGGCGGGCTTGCTCCAGTAGGGTTTGGTCCACCAGCCGCCGATGACATAAATATAAACGGCCACTTTGTGCAAAGCCGGATCGACATGCCATACTCTACCCTCGAGATTGTCACTGCTCCCCTTCGGAGGCAAAAAAGTAAAAGTTACAGTCGGGTCGCCGGGTCCGCCGGGCATGTCACCGCAGGACCAGTTGTCTTCGGAGCGTTCTCCGTAAAGCACCTCTTTGGTGCCGTACTTCATTTCGCCATCCTTATCCCACCTGCCCCAAAAAGCGCCTTTCGGACCTTCGTATTTGGATTTCCACGGCTCGTCATAGGCCTCGAAATACCACAGATCGGCTCCGTACCATTCGGCCCAGGAAATCATTTCCTTAAAATAGCGCGCGGCATTCTCATCGTTTGGGACCGCCTGCCCCACGGAATCTCCCGCGCTCGGCCATCCGGTTTCGGAAACAATAACTTCCTTGCCCTTCGCGGCGGAAACTACTCTTTCGTGGCGCGCGTGAACATACGCCGCGGCCTTGTCTATATGAATCCCTTCCCAGAATGGATAATAATTCGCCAAAATCACGTCAACGACATCGATAAGTTCGGGATACAAAAGCCACATGTCGTAAGTCTCGGCAGTAGCCACGGGAATATCCGGAAACTCCGCTTTGAAATCCTTGATTCTGGAAATAAGATCTTCAAGCGTGATATCGCCGCGATATTGGGTTTCACTTCCGATAATTGCCATATCAACATGACCCGCGCGCGCCGCCGCTTTCAATGCGGCGATTTCCTGGTCATTCGCGGTGGAACTTTTGCCAAGCCACGCTCCGGCGTAAACTTTGAAACCCAGAGATTTGGCGATGGACGGAAACTTGTCCATCCCAAGCCCGCACCCGAAACTCCTAAGTCCCTTGAAATACGGAACGAGAATTTGAGCGCGTTCCTTGATTTGAGATTCGGGAACATAAGAACCCTGGTTCGGATCCTGGCTTCCCGTATAAGCGCTAAAATTGATAACGCCAAGTTTTACCGGTTGCGGTTCATCACCGGGATTTTCGCCACCTCCATTACCATTGCCATTTTCTCCTCCGATTCCGCCACCGGAACTCGCGCCGCCGCCTCCACCGCCGCACGCCAAAATCATAAAGAAAAGACCGACAAAAAGACCGAAAAACAACGTTCTGACCAGCTTTTTCATACCGCTCCTCCTTGTGGTGGTGTTATTGCCGATTTTTAGCCACAATTTTCAATTTACCCAAAAATAGCACGAAAAAATAACGCTGGCAATCGCGTCATTATTATCAAAAATCTCGTTTAAAAAGTATAACCAACCAAAAGACAAAAAGGTTTTAAACCTTTTTTTAAAATTATTTTTTATTTCTGTGAGGGTAACTCTTATACCCCCTATTTTCAATTCGTTCGTTAAACTCCAACCGGATGAAATTTTTTGCCTTTGTCCGAAGGACTCCGGCGAATGGCAGTAAAGTAAAATTATTGCCAATATGCAACAAAAACCGCAAATTAAAAAATACCAATAGCGCAGGACGGGCAAAAAATTTCATCCGGCAAAAAAATATTTTAAAAATAAAATCCCACCGTCATAACAAAATATAAAATATCAAAAAAACTTGACAAAATATTTTAAAATGTTATCATGCATCCAAACCAAAAATGCAATTTTGACAACAAAAAATGGGAGAAAAAAATGAAAAAGAAACAGATTTTCACAACCGTCATTCTTTTTTTGTTTGCTGTTTTGATTATTATTTTTTGTCTGGGCCGCCTAATCCATGGCCCGGGCGTACACGAAGCGATCAAATCGCCATTTGACAAAGCGGAAACCATTGGAAACGATATTGTTGTTTTTAGAAATGTGGTTTTTAAAACCAATTCATTTACGTTCAGCAATCCATCGTTTGAAGAATTTGATGTCATGCTTCAACTACCGGAAAATAAATTTGACATCGGCATAATAAACAACGGCATAAAAATAATCGCGGACGAAAAAACAGAAAACACCTCAATAACCGTAATTCCGAATTTGCGTTACAAGCTGTGGGGAAACTGGGGCCGAATTTGTTCTTCCCGTATCATCATCTACGTGCCGGAAGATGATTTAAAAATATGGAAAAAATGGCTTAGAGAAATCCACATAAAATACGCCCGGTGTTTTGAAAAAAAAATTAACCCGACACAGCCGCAAAGAGTTGTGCCAAAACTACAACTGGACGATCTTTAAACAACCCGAAAGAAAGGACATGCCCGCAAATGACAGAAAACTACGAAAAGAAAATTCCAGATTTTCTGGTAGTTTTTGAATACATCGGCGAAGAAAACCCGTCAAAAGGACTGCGTTATATAATTCCGTTTGGAAACGAAGAGAAATTCAACGAATGGTATCAAAAAAACGAAAACCAAAACGCCAAGCCGATCGCCAAGGGTGTTCCCTTGGAAGAAGCGCAATATCTATGCTCTTTGGTCAGTACGGAACAAATAATAAACGCTTCGTTTGAAGAATTTATGAAACTTGCAAAAGACATAGAGAGTAATCCATCCAATAGCCCCGAGGAAAAAGAACGAGCGCTCAATAATTTGCTGAAAATGGTCGGCGGAAAAGCCGCTTTTCACATTATAAGCAACGAAAAAACC
>CAZVBU010000068.1:0-4590 GCA_964625935.1 uncultured Candidatus Saccharibacteria bacterium | reverse complement strand
ATATTAACTTTTAACTATTGTACAAAGAGTGTCCGAATTTCGGGGTACCTGTCACGTAAAAAATAGGGACTTGGAAAAAGTGACTTAGTCGATAGAGCTTGCGTGTTTGATACGACACTCGGCACTCAGTAACTACAGGACGGCACACACAATGGCGATCAAAAGGCACACCTTCCCGATTGTATTATTAAATAAACTTAATAAATTATGGTTATAACAAAGAAAAGAATTAGGGAAATTGGAAATAATTTCCCCACCTTAAAACTCGGCGATAGATTTCTGGTTGGTATTAAAAACATAGATCGTTTTCAGAAAACGCTAGATAAAATCGGCCTTAAAGATGTTGAAATTGGATTAACTATCCTCCCATCTCCGATAGGTCAAATATCTCTATTTAATGCAGAAGGTAAATATTTGAAGGATAAAACAAAACCAAAGGAAACAGCTTATCGAGAGGTTGAATGGCATTGGAAAGAATGGCATGGAAGAGATCAAACAATCGAAAGATCAAAAACCGTGTATGTTCCATATAAACGTTAGCCCAGAACTTTTATTAGCCCACCATCGTTGGAGTTAAAAATCGTAAAAAACCAACTGGGTGAAAATATTTTAGTAACTCCGGTTTTCGAGTTGAATAGAAAAAATGAGAAAGAGATAATTCATGGAATAAACCTTATTCTTGAAATATTTGGTGAGTGTCAAATTTTTTCGGAAAATTTGGATGACCTGTTGAAGACCCCAACAAAGAGATTGAACTGGAAAATTCTTCCCGAGGGTAAAATACCTTGGCAAAAACTGAAGCAGGAATTAAAGAATGTTTTGGACATCGCAGGCAAAGGAAAAAAGATTGTTATTAGTAATAGAATTGAAACTGTAAATAAATACAACCCAGAATTTGTTGCGGTTGGCACTGCAGGTTTTACTGGTTATATCATTCTAGGTTTCCCAAAAAGAAATCTGTACATCTTAGAAAGTGCTTTTTATGGAAATGCAACTTATGTATTTGAAAAAAAGTGGGAAAAACTATCACAAATGACTAAGGCTGAAATACTAACTGAATCTCTTCAAAAAGACCGCTTGATTCATCAAAAGGGATGGGAGACGAAAGTTAAGACTCTCTTAGGCTAAACAGAATAATCTACTTGGTTCTTCCCTCTAACTGACTTGGGTTTAGGCACTTCAAACCATTCCGGGTGTTGTTTAAACATACCCCGTAATTCCTGTATAATTGGATCAAGAGTCCAGATTGTGAACAGTCTAAATTGCCGTTTAGGTTCTAATTTCGGGACATCCTCTCCGCAATCCTCCGCTAAAGCTACGGAATTGCAAGCCGAAAAATAACGCGGTTTTTTAAAAAATTTCCAAACAAAAAAACACCGAGTCATTCGGTGTTTTTTTGCGTTCTCAATATTACCCAGCTTTATTTTTTTAATTTATTGTTTTGTTTGGAAATAAGCCGGTAGAGTTACGCTAGAGTTGTTGCGCGAATCAATAGCCAAGACAGCATAATAGTAGCTTGTGTTTGGCGATAATCCGCTTATGGTGGCGCTGTGGCTTGTTCTGGCAAGATTATCGAATGACGCCAAGCTGCCGGTTACGGTCGGTTCGACGAAACTGATTCCCGTCTGATCGAACGTGCCGCTCAGTCTTATCGGTGAAGCGCTGTAGTAGAATTTACCTCTGGCCATCTCGTTTGTCATCCAATTTATCGTCGCGGTCGTATCGGTGGTATTCAAGCTGACGCCCGTAATGGACGGAGCGTAAATATCAGCTCCGGAAACACCCCCCATTCGCAAATTTATAGCCGAGAGAGTCATGGGTCCAACCCGACCGTAGCCGGTAGTTTCCGGTGTTCCCTGAGAAATAATTCCTTGCGCGGTTTGAAATCTTTCTATTGCCGCTTTTGTAAATTGTCCGTAATATCCGGTGACAAGTCCTTCCGGATAAATTGCCGTATCTTTTGCTAAAAATGTCTGCAAATCCGACACGTCGGAACCTGTCGCCCCAAGATCAAGCTGACGAAAAAGAGCGTCCGCGCTCGCCGATGATGGCACGCCGGCGACAACTAAGGCCATCGCCACCAAACCGGCTCCGAACAGAAAACCGTTAAATGTCTTTGAAAAAATTATGTTTTTAATCATATTGTTTTTTTAATCATATTGTTTATTAAATTAATTTAAGATTAATTTTGCTTCGGCATAAAGTTATGAAGTATTCGGTATGGGCGCTCGACCAGGTACTACGCCCTTTTTACTTCCTATTTACACCGTTAATGTACCTATACACTAATGTATTTATACATTAGTTAAGATTAATTTAAGATTAATACGGATATTCTCGAAATGTCCCCGGAATATTCCCCGGTTTTTATATCCGGCCTCGTTTTTTTTGAATATTTGAGTAATAATTAAATAACGATTAAATAACGATAAAAAAATAATTAAAGTATGCAAAATATAAACAAAAAAATAAAAATCGGAGTAGTTGTTCTGGGCGCCGTTATATTTATTTTCGTAGTTTCGCGAATATTTTCCGGAGACAGCTCAGAAAATAAAAACGAAGAGGACGGCAACCAAATCGCCGATATTTCGACCGACGGAATAAAAGACGAAGAAATAAAAAAGATGCTTGAGGAAATAAAAACCGCGTCCGAAGAATACAAAGAGCAGGAAACAACTTCCATAGACAAAATACACGAGGCGTGGGAATCGCAAAAAATAAGCGCGCAGGATTACGCGCTTTTTTCGCTTGAAGCGATTTACGGCGGCATTACTTCCCTCCCCAATGAATACGCGGGCGTAAAAGATGCGTCAAAAGATCACGCGTTTCTTTACGGACTCATACACGATAAATGGAATACATTTTCCGAAGAAACCAAAGAAAAAATCCGGCCGTTCATTTTGAACCCAAAGGACCCGAAAAGTTATTTTTACGGCAAATCCGGAAGCGAAGACGAAACGAACGCGGCAGGCCCGAAAAAATTCAGCATTATCGCGAATGAAGCGCGCGCCGAAGATGAAATCATAATAGAACCCGCGAAAACAATACAAGCTTTGCCGAGAATAGAAGTGCTCTATTTTGATGAAAACGAAAAACAATCCGCGGAATGGGCGGCGCAGGGCATACGCGACTCGGCGCCAAAATTCACCGAACTCTTGGGAATAGATTACAAAAGCGCGCAAGTAACCATTGTCGGAAAAGAACTCGGAGCGGACGGCGAAGCCTCAATGGATGAAAATATCGCGGACTTCTGCCATATAAAGGTGAGGAAACAAAAAACCGAAAAAGGAGTGAAGACAACGGCGGCGCACGAACTTTTCCACTGCTACCAGTTCTGGATGGGGCTTATTTACGAAAAACCGGACACAATGTGGCTTATGGAAGCGACGGCGGTCTGGTCGGAAGATTTTGTTTACAAAGGATATAATTCCGAGCACGGATACCACAACTGGTTCTTTCCTATTACCAATATTGATATGATGTCGATATCGGGCGACCACGAATACGGCTCGTACCTTTGGTATTATTTCCTTGAACAAAAAGCCGACGCGCACGAAATATACGACGCTCTAAAATTCGGCAAAATAAACGGCGTGCGCGCGGGAACGCAAATACGGGAAAAATTCGGTCGCGAGTACCGCGAATTCGCGCTTTGGAACTGGAACCGCGACCCTTTCAAAAGATACATTGACGACCCGTTCTTCCCAACAATTTACCCTTACTATAAATCAGTAAAACACAAAGACATAAGAGAAATTGGCGATATAACATACCCGATAAAACTCGATAAAGGAGGGATGAATTATAATTTTCTGACTTTTGACAACGAAGATATCAAGTCCATAGAATTTTATCCGGCAAATTTCACGGGCAATGACGAAGCAAACACGCTCACCGGACTTCAGGTATTCTATAAAGTGAACGGAAACTGGAACTACGAGGACTGGACAGGGGTTGAAAAAAGAAATTTCTGCCGCGATTTGCCCGATGAAGACATTGAACTTATCGTTTTGACTGTATCAAACGCAAACCTGAATAGCGAACTCAACCGCGATGTCCTTCTTAAAACCGCCAAAAAATGCGCTCCCGGGTGGAGAGGAACAATAAGCGTGAAATGGGAACGCGCGAACTCGCTTGATATCGGATTTTCCAAAGGAACTTATGCGGAAAAAGGCGAATATCGTCTTTATGAAACTTTGGAATACGACTCCGAAAATGACTCGCTTGTTGTCGCCGACCAGCAATATTTCGCCAATTACGAAGAAAAAGAACACATAGACGGCGCGGACAAAAGTTGCGGGCAAATGTGGTCAACCTACACCAAAAAACTTTCCGGTTCCGGATTCGTGGACTACAAAAAAAGCGAAAATATGCCGGAACGCGCAGAAGGACAGGACGATAAAGAAATAAATAAATTTGGCGGAACATACGATTTGTTTTTCAAAATATTCGGCTTAAAAGACGGCGATAAATTCCACGGCTCAGATTTGCGGCTTCAGCTTCACAAAAAATGCTCACCTTTGATGCCGGGCGCGGACGGACTCATGAAAGAACCATATGAATACGATACCGACGTCTTCCACCGTGTGG
>CAZVBU010000067.1:0-4593 GCA_964625935.1 uncultured Candidatus Saccharibacteria bacterium | reverse complement strand
GAGGCTGAAAGTAAATTTTTCGCTTCTGTTCTTCATCTGTATTTAAATTCAAAAAAATAAAAATAGCGGCAAAATAATCACGCAAAAAGAAACGACCGCGATGGCCGACTTGGCCGCTAAATTTTCCCCATGAATAATCTTTTTCATGACAAAAGACAGCGCCATGGCCGTTAAAAAAGAAACTGTAAAATAACCAATATGCCTGTCGGCAAAAAAATCCGGCTGAAAATAATAGGCGTCCATCAAAATACCGAAAAGTAATCCTTCGATGTAATAAGGAAATACGACAAGCAAAAAAACGAAAACGGCCACCCAAAAATACGCGGGGAAAACAACAACCCCAAATGACATAAACAAAAATGCCGCTATTCTAAAATGCATAAAAAATTTTCCGCTAGTCGCCTATTATATAAACGCGTGAAATATTGGCGGTGTTTAAAGGAATGCGTGAAAGTATTTTCTGAAACGGATTGGCGGTTTCTTTTTCTATTTTTTCCGCGAAACCTAAAACAAGCATTTTCGACTCGAAACTGCTTATCACGTCTTTTTCTTTTATTTCGATACCGTGCGGAAGATAAATTTCCATATTCCCGGCTCCGGTTCCCTTTGCCACAGCGGAAACGGCGCCTCCTATATAAACGTTCGTTTCGGTGCCGGGTGAAGAAATGAATCTGACCTTAGTCGAATCGGCGGTCGTGCCTTCCGTATACCCCAAAAGAACTTCGCCGTACGCGGTAACGGGCATTCCGTCTTTTACGCCGTTATCATAACCGGCGTCAAGCAAAAATCCTTCATAATCGCCTACCCCATGCCGGGAAATCACATTCGCGAGCAAAAAACCCGCGCCCTGAGAACGGCCAAGCACGCTTTTGTATTCTTCGTTTTCTTTCATGACACTATCGAAAGAAAATATTCTCGATTCGAGCTCTTCCGTTTTTTCACGCAGAATTTTATTTTCTTGGTAAAGCGACTGTTTCCCGTAAAAACCGGAGACAAAAGACATAATCCCGCCCGAAACCGCGTTCTTTACGTAAATAAACGGCTTCAAAATAAAAAAAGCCGGCTTCAAAAGCGCGGGCGGCGGAAAACCGCCAAACAAAAAAGCGGCTGTGATTAAGCCGGCAAGCGCGACCAGAAAAAAAACCAGGGCAGGCCTCTTTCCGTTTTTAATATTGTGGTGGAATCTCTTCATCGTCTTCTGCCAATACTCCTTGTAATTTATCGAGATCTTCGAGAATAATGCCCGTGCCCCTGACAACGGCGGTCAACGGATCGTCGGCGAGCTTCACCGGTATTTTGGCTTCGTGTTCAAGATATTCCGGAAGCCCCCTCAAAAAAGCGCCTCCACCGACAAGCATTATGCCTCTGTGCATTATGTCGGAAACCAATTCCGGCGGCGTCTGTTCTATAACACCTTTTACCGCGTCCGAAAGCGTTTCTATGGATTTTGAAATAGCCTCTCTGATATCGGAATCAGTTATCACAACCTCGCGCGGCAATCCGGTTATGAGATCACGCCCTCGGACCGTGGCTTCTACCGATTCTTTGGAAGGCAAGGTCGAGCCTATCGCTATTTTTATGTCTTCAGCGGTTCTCTCGCCCAAAAGAAGCTTAAATTCATCTCTTACGTAATTTATTATATCCTGGTTCAGCCTGTCGCCCGCTATTCTCAGATTTTTTGAAACGACAATACCACCCAAAGAAACGACAACGATATCGGAACTCCCGCCGCCGATATCAACCACCATGTTCCCTATGGGTTCCTGGATTGGAAGCTTGGCGCCTATCGCGGCGGAAACCGGCTCTTCCACAAGAAAAACATCTCTGGCGCCGGCGTTCCTCGCGGCGTCTCGCACGGCTTTTTTCTCTACTCCCGTCGCGCCCGACGGTATGCCTATCACCATTCTCGGCCTGGCAAAAGGCCTCAGATAATCCTTGTGGACTTTTTTCACAAAATAAGAAATCATCTCTTCCGTCATCTCAAAATCGGAAATCACGCCTTCTTTGAGCGGACGCACCGCGACTATGTGACTCGGAGTTCTGCCGACCATTTCTTTCGCTTCGGCGCCTATCGCCACAATTTGGTTGGTTTTCGTATTTAAGGCGACGACGGACGGCTGATTGATGACAATTCCCTTCCCTCTGACATAAACAAGCGTCGTGGCGGTGCCAAGATCAATTCCGATATCGTTTGAAAATAATCCGAAAAATTTGTTTAACATATTTTTTTAAAAACCGGCGCTTGTATTAATTTTTCCGTTCCAAAATAACGTTTCCGGAAAAAAAATTATTTTCCCAATTCTTTTAAAATACGAATTATTACTTCTTTCTTGCCGGCAAGTTCCGGTCTTTCTCCATCCCTCTTTTTTATTTCCGCTTTATCCTCCTTTAGGGTTTTTTCGCTTAAAACTATCCTCCAGGGTATTCCGAGAAGATCCGCGTAGGCGAACTTCTCTCCCGCGCTTTTTTCTCCCCTGTCATCGTAGATTACCTCTATTCCGGCTTCGTGTAAATCTTGATAAAAGCCTTCTGATATTTTGTTTATTTTATCGTTTACCGATTCGTCTTTTGAAACTATGGGAATAATTATGGCGTGGTAAGGCGCTACCGAAACCGGCCAAATAAGCCCCTTCGCGTCGCTGAATTTTTCGGCGATAACCCCCATTGTTCTTGTGGTGCCCCAACCGTAGCATCCCATTATCGGATGTTTTTTTTCGCCGTCTTTACCGAGAAAAGTGAAGCCGAAATCCTTGCTGTATTTTGTTCCCAAATCAAAAACATTTCCGACTTCGGAGGCGCGCCCTTTAACAAGTTTCCCGTTCCCGCATTTTCCGCACGTGTCGCCCTCTTTCTCTTTTGCTATTTCGGCATTGACGCAATATTCGCAATTTTCGCAATAAAAAATATCGTCCTCGCCGGCATCCGTCAAAACCATGAATTCGTAAGAAATTTTTTCGGAAAAAGAGCCGCCGGAGGCCTCGGTGACTTTCGCCACAAGTCCGGCGCGCGAATAGGCCCTGAGATACGCGTTCTTGACCTCATCGTAAAAACGTTCGAAATCTTCCTGGGTTTCGTGGAAGCTGTACATATCTTTCATCTCGAATTCGCGCCCCCGCAAAATGCCGGATTTAGCCCTGAGTTCATCGCGAAATTTCGGAGATATGTGATAAACCGCAAGCGGTAAATCTTTGTAGCTCAGCGTGTGTTCTTTGGCTATCGGTGTAACCAATTCCTCGTGGCTTTGAGCCAGAGCGTAATCCTTGCCGGTTCTACTCTTGAGCTTAAACAAAATATCGACGCCATCCCACGCCCCGGTGGTTTTCCAAAGTTCCGAAGGATGGAGGGACGGCATCCACACTTCCTGTCCGCCGATAGCGTTCATTTCTTCACGGATAATATTTCTTATTTTATTCAAAACCCTGAGTCCAAAAGGAAGATAGGCGTATACTCCGGCCATCACCTTATAAACGTAACCCGCCTGGACAAGCAGGCGCGCGTTCACCGAAGTTTCATCTTTCGGGGCTTCTTTTTGGGCTTTTACGAAAAGTTTCGAAAGTCTCATATATATTAAATATGGTAAAACAAACCCGGCTTAACCGACAAGACGGGCTATGTCCTTATAAGTGACCAAAAGCATCAGAAGCATTAGAAAAACAAAACCGGCCGTGTTTATCCCGTTCGATATTTTCTGGGAAATCGGTTTTCCTTTTATCGCTTCTATCGCCAGAAGAACTATTCTCCCGCCATCGAGAGCCGGTATGGGAAGAAAATTCATTACTGCCAAGACAACGGAAAGATTCGCCACGAGAAAGACGACAAAAGCAAAACCCATCTGCGTGGTGTCTCCTATTATGGAATAAATTCCAACCGGACCCGCCACCTGGTCGGCGGCTCCGGGGACTCCGGAAACAAGATCCCGCACGAGAGCGGCCAAACTCGTAATAACAAAAACAACGGTATAATAAGTGGTCTTGGCGCCTTCAACAAACGCTTCACGCAAAGGAACCGATTTGACCGCCGTCTTAACCATTGAAATTCCCAAAACGCCTTTGCTCTGGCCCGGCTCGGGCTTAAGCTCCGCGGTAACGCCGAATTCTTTTTTCCCGCGCAAAACAACCATGTCAACGCTTTCCCCGCCGTGGCGGGAAACAAAACCCTGAACGTCCGAAGGGTTACCGACCTCAACGGTTTCGCCGGAAGAAGATATTCTTAAAATCGCGTCTCCGGGCCTGAGGCCTGCTTTTTCCGCGGGTGATGAGCGGCTGACCTCGACTAAAGTAACCGTTCCCGCTTCATCTTCGCCGACAACAGCCGGAATACCCAAGCCCAAAGCTCCGCTGTACAAAATCCATGCCAAAAACAGATTGAAACACACCCCCGCGGCAATAACAACGGCTCTTTTCCATATCGGTTTTGAAGAAAAACTCCCGTCTTTTATTTCATCGGAATTTTCTCCCAAAATTTTAACAAAACCGCCTATGGGAATGAGATTTAGGGAATATACGGTTTCGCCTTTCTTAAACTTGGCGACTCTCGGAGGAAAACCGAAACCAAATTCTTCAACCTTCATCCCGCTCTTTTTGGCGGCAATAA
>CAZVBU010000066.1:0-4781 GCA_964625935.1 uncultured Candidatus Saccharibacteria bacterium | reverse complement strand
GTTTTTTTGGTAATTTTCGTAACCGATTTGTGCCATTTTCCTTTTTAATTTTTTATGTTTTTGCGTGTTTATTTTATCTCCGCGGCCTTCTGTCTCCAAATCCCCGTCTGCCGCCACGATCGTTATCGTTGTTTCTTCTTGGCCTGTCGCCTCCGGAGCCATTCCCGGAAAAGAATCCGTTGTTCGCCTGGTAACCTTCGGGTTTTTTGATAAAGTTCGGGTCGGCCTGCTTAATGGAGAGATTTATTCTTCCCATTTCGTCGATTTCTTTTATCACCACGGGCACAGTATCGCCCGGGTTTACGAAATCGGTCACTTTATTGACGCGGAAACCCGCCATTTCGGAAATATGTATAAGACCTTCGAGCCCCGGTTTTATTTCTGCCATTACGCCGAAATCGAAGATTCTGGTGATTGTTCCGTTGAAACGTTCTCCGGGTTTCGGTTCGTAGGTTATGTCGGAAATCATCTCTTTGGCTTTTTCGGCTTCTTCCTGTGTTTTGCCGGTGATGAATATCTGGCCGGTTTGCTCGATGTCTATATTCGCTCCGGTCAGTTCAATTATCTTATTTATCGTTTTTCCTCCGGGCCCGACGACATCTCTTATTTTTTCGGGGTTTATTTCTATTGTAATGATTTTTGGCGCGTAAGGCGACATCTCCGCTCTGGGTTTATCCAGAACTTTGAGCATTGTTTGAAGAATTTCCATTCTCGCTTTTCTTGCCTGCGCCAGAAGATCGGCGAGCATTTTTATCGTCAATCCGTTTACTTTTACGTCCATTTGAATGGCGGTCACGCCTTTTTCCGTTCCGGCGGCCTTGAAATCAGTGTCGCCGTGGTGGTCTTCCGGCCCTTGTATGTCGGTTAAGACTTTGTACTTGTTGTCGTCTTCTATCATTATACCCATCGCTATGCCCGCCACAGGCGCCTTTATTGGGACACCGGCGTCCATCAACGCCATGCACGAGGCGCAGACGGAACCCATTGAAGACGAGCCGTTTGACGACATTGTTTCGGAGACGAGGCGTATGGCGTAGGGGAATTCTTCGGGTTCGGGTATTATCGCCATTAAGGCTTTTTCCGCCAAAGCGCCGTGCCCTATTTCGCGCCGTCCGGGCGAGCCCATTCTTCCGGTTTCTCCCGTTGAGAACGGAGGAAAGTTGTAATGGTGTATGAATTTTTTCTTTTCCCTCACTTCCATCCCTTCAATAATAAGCACATCGCCCGGCGAACCAAGAGTGGCCACGGACAAAATATGGGTTTGTCCGCGGTAAAAAACTCCGGAGCCGTGCGCCCGAGGAAGAATTTTGACATCCGCGAAAAGCGGTCGTAATTCGTCGTTTTTTCTGCCGTCCGATCTCTTGTTCCCGTTCAGTATTCCGTCGTGTATTATTTCGTTCAGAGAGTTTTCGAACACATCGCTTGAAACAGATGTCGGAGTTTCCGGGAATTCTTTTATGCATGTTTCCATCCATTCGCCCTTGAGATTTCCGAGGATAGAGTTTCTGTCATTTTTTTCGGGAATTTCAAAGATGGCATCTCTTACTCTTTCTTTCGTGTGTTTTTGAAACATTTCGATCATGGCCTCCGGCGCTTCCTGGAATTCCGGTTTGTATTTTTCTTTGCCGATATCTTTGATTATCTTCTCCTGCCATTCAACCAGTTTTTCTATCGCGGGCACCGCGGCTTCGAGTCCTTTAACCACGATTTCTTCCGGCACTTGCTTTACTTTTCCCTCTATCATATTTATTTTTCCGTCTTTTCCGCATACGATGATTTCCATTTCCGATTTTTGTTTTTGTTCGGTCGTCGGGTTGATGACAAAATTTCCTTCGACATATCCGACGCGTACGGCTCCGATCGGCCCGTTCCAGGGTATATCGGACGCGGCTAACGCGAGAGAAGACGCGACTATCGCCAGAACATCCGGATCGTTTTTTTCGTCTATTGAAAGAACGGTCGCGACCACCTGGGTTTCGTTTCTCATCCTGTGGTCAAAAAGAGGGCGGAGTGTCCTGTCTATCATTCTTCCGTTTAAAATGGCTTCTTCGGACGGCCTGCCTTCGCGTCTTACGAATCTGCCACCGAGGATTTTTCCAGCGGCGTAAAATTTTTCTTCGTAATCGACGGTTAGGGGGAAGTAATCGAGATTATCTCTTGTGGAATTAGACATCACGGTATTCGCCATAACGATGGTGTCTCCGTATTTCATGATAACGGAGCCGTTGGCCTGTTCGGCCAAATCGGAAAATTCGGCGGTAATAGTATCGCCGTTAAACTCGAATGAGTATTGTTTTTTCTTCATATATATTTACCTGCGACACTAATTACGAATTTCACGCGAATAACACGAATTATTTTTCTGTATTCGGGTGATTCGTGTGGATTCGTGTCCCGACGCACATTTAAATATTTACAAACAATGAAGCCGGGATCCGCGATTTCTTTAATAAAAAATATTAAAGAAAAATCGGGATATTAGTATCGTATTTATTAATAATTAACTTATAATTTTAACCTTTTGATAATATTTTTATATAAGGAATTTTTTAGGATTTTCGCACAAGTCGGTAAAGTCATCAACCGTTTCTCTGAGTTTTGACGAAGTTGATTTGCCGAATCCGATAACCTCCACCTGCTTGCCTTTTCCTTTAAGGTATTCGACAAGGGGAACGAAATCTCCGTCTCCGGTTACGATAATCAGCGCGTCTATCGCGGAATCCGCAAAGCGCACGGCATCCATCGTAAGTCCCACATCCCAGTCGGCTTTTTTCGTACCGCTGGAAAATATCTGCAGGTCTTTTATTTTCAGTTCGATGCCGATATTCGACAGAGCGTCAAAAAACGATTTCTCTTCTCCGCTTTCGGTTCGTATGACATATCCTATGGCGCGTATAAGCTGTCTTCCGGCCACGGCCGTTTTGAGAATTTCTTTGAAATTAACTCTTTTCTTGTATATCGCCTTCGCCGAATGATACATGTTTTGCACGTCTATGAGTATCGCGATTCTTTGATGTTTGTGTTTTACCAGGGTCATATTTTTATTTTTTTCCATAATTATATTTTATAACAATTTTACTGGCTAAAAAACCGCGCTTTTGCCTGCAAGAAGGAAAGCGATTTTAGAGCCGTTTTTCAGCTTTTCCGCTTATTGCTTGTCGGCAAGTTGTTTGTCGGCAAGCTTGCGGTTTTTTTTGAGTCCGAGATTTTTGACGACTTTAACGTAGTTTTCGAGACTTTTCTTTTTCAGGTAGTCCATCAGTTTTTTTCTCTTGGCAACCATCTTTAAAAGGCCCCGCCTTGAGTGGTTGTCTTTCGGATTCTCTTTCAAGTGGTCCGCGAGTTTTTTTATCTGGGCCGAAATCGTCGCTATTTGGACATCGGCCGAGCCGGTATCTTTTTCGTGGACTTTGAATTTGGCTATTATTTTTTGTTTTTCTTTTGTTCCTAAAGCCATATTAGTTTTGTATTGTAATATATGTCGGGGTATTTTGCAATATCCGGCGACAAGGGGCTTTTCCCGGCATTTTAATTTTAATAAAGAAAACCCCCGCTATTAGGGCGCGTGGCGCGCGTAGCGAGGGGGTGTTCGGGCGCTTTGAGCCAAGTCCGGTGTGTTGCCGGCGGTCATTTTTCATACCGTCTTTGGGTCGGGTCAACCGGCAGTGCGCGCATCACTTTAGGCGTTGTTTGCGCCGTGCGCGGCATAGCTCTTGTCCCCATTGGGGTGCGATGAACCTCGTCATCCTTAGGCCGTTTCATATCGAACCGAAGGATATTCGCGCTTCAAAATGAGCGCTCACGCATGTTTTTTCGGCCGTCGTGCGGCAATTCACGCGCGTACCGCTTATACGGACGATTTGACGCGCACTTTCCGGGCGCGCTGGAGCGGTTTTTCGGGCGGGTTCTCTGTTTTTAAGCGCCTATCACCGATTTTATACTAGCAAACCGTGGTTATTTTGCAATATTTATTATTTTTTATTTTTTGCCGTGTTTTTCAGAGCAATTTGTTGTAAAATAATATTGTGCGACATTGATTTTAAATATTATGTCCGGTTTCAAAGAACTAAAAGAGCAATACCTGGATTATATTGAAATAGAAAGAGGGAGGTCTCTTAAGACGCGCGAAAATTATTCGCGCTATTTGGGTAGATTTGAGACGTTTTCGAAAGTAAATTCCGTTTCGGAAATTACGGACGATATAGTCAGGCAGTATCGGCTGTATCTTAACCGTACGGCGATAAAAAAGAAAACGCAGAATTATTATCTTATAGCTTTAAGATGTTTTTTGAAGTATCTGGCGAAGCGCGGTGTTAAAAGCTTGCCTGCGGATAGAATTGAACTCGCGAAAGTCGGGGAACGCCAGCTCGATCTCATAAGCGCGGAAGAACTTGAAAGATTGCTTGTGGCGCCAAATGGCGCGGACATTAAAAGTTTGCGCGACAGAGCGATGCTTGAACTTCTTTTTTCAACAGGCATGCGTGTTTCGGAGATGTGCGGCCTTAATCGCGACATGATTGATTTAAAAAAAGGGGAATTTTCCGTGCGGGGTAAAGGCGAGAAGGTGCGCATAGTTTTTTTGTCGGAAAAGGCAAAGTTGTATCTTAAAGAATACCTTGAAAAGCGCGGTGGCGATGTCAGCGAGGCGTTTTTCGTCAACCAAAGGAACGGCGAGCGTTTGACTCCGCGTTCTGTCGAAAGAATTATCGCGCGTTATGCCATAAAAGCCGGAATTACAAAAAAAGTCACACCACATGTGATAAGGCATTGTTTCGCCACCG
>CAZVBU010000065.1:0-4789 GCA_964625935.1 uncultured Candidatus Saccharibacteria bacterium | reverse complement strand
CTTAAAAGACTCCAAGTAACGGCTTCCGTCATTTCCCTGTCGGTTTTTATAAGTTTAAACGGCTGATATTTTTGTATATACAAATCAAGATGAGAAATCGCCGACCATGCCGAAGCAGCGGCCATATGAAGCTCCATTTTTTCCATCCTCTTCTCGTATTCGGGCCATATGAAATGTTCAAACATGTAAGGAATACTATAGGCCTCTTCTTCACCTCTGCCGCATGGGATCCGGCTTATCATCGTATCGTCCGGTTTTTTTACTTTGCCGCCAAAGTAGGTAAAAGCCATCTTGAATACTCTGCTTACGCAATTACCCAACCCGTTTACCAGAATGGCATTATAAAACTCGCTCATTTTTTCATTGGTAAAATCTGCATCCTCAAAGGGGCTCATATTTCTTGTGATATATGACCGAACAGCATCAACCCCAAAATCATCAACTAAAGAAAATGGATCGACAACATTGCCGATAGTCTTAGACATCTTCTGGCCATTTACGTTTATGAAGCCGTGGATAAGAAACTTTTTCGGCAAATCCAAGCCCGCCGACAAAAGCATCGCCGGCCAAATAATCGTATGAAATCTCATTATGTCTTTTGCCATCACATGAACATCCGCGGGCCATATTTTTTCCGCTTCCCCGTCTTTTCTGCCATAACCGAATGCCGACAAATAATTCGTCAGAGCTTCGCACCAGACGTAAATAGTCTGGTTTGAATCCTTCGGAACGGGAATTCCCCAGCTTATGTCTTTCGACGGCCTCGAAAAACTCACATCGTCTAGTCCTTCGTTTATTAAAGACAGTGCCTCATTCTTCCTGCCTTCCGGCACGATAATCATTTCGCCTTTTTCAATCGCCGATTTTATTCTCGGCGCGTATTTGGAAAGTCGGAAAAAATAATTCTCCTCCTCTATTTTCTCCGGCGCCGCGTTATGATAAACGCATTTGCCGTCCTTCAAGTCTTTTTCCGTGATAAAGGCCTCGCACCCGACACAATAAAGACCTTTGTATTTACCTTTATAAATATCGTCGTTGTCTACCCACAAAGACCACATTTTTTCAACGCCTTTCCAGTGCTTCTCTTTGTCGCTTGTGCGTATAAAATCCGAATTGGAAATATTCAATACTTTATTCATCTCCATGAATTTCTGGGACATTTCGTCGACAAATAACGCGGCGGACGCTCCTTTCTTTTCAGCCGAACGCATTATTTTGGCGCCGTGCTCATCGGTGCCCGTCAGAAAAAAAACATCGTCGCCCGCCAACCGGCGATAGCGCGCGAAAACATCAGCCACAACGGAAGTATAGGCGTGTCCCAGATGAGGGCTATCGTTCACGTAATAAATAGGCGTTGTAATATAAAATTTTCCCATCTTAAAAAATCAGCCCAGTTTAATCTTTTTCTTTTCCGCCAAATCGTCAAGAAAAACCTTAAGCGTGGTAACCAAAGGTATAGATAAGAGCATACCAAAAAAACCCGCGAGTTTACCTCCTATAAGAAGCGAAATAATAGTCAGAATCGGCGGTATACCGACAATTTTTCTGACAACTAAAGGATAGATAAGATGATTCTCGAACTGTTGTATAATAACGTAAAAAATAACGACGGTTACCGCCAACGCGGGACTTTCGAGAAAAGCGACCGCAACCGGCGGAATGGCGGCAAGTATCGGCCCGAATACGGGAATTATTTCAAACATACCGGCCAAAACCGCGAAAACCATGGCGTAAGGAATACCAAGTATTGTCAGCCCGAGAAAAACCATAATGCCGACAAGCGCCGCCAAAAGAATCTGCCCCTGGAGCCATAATCCTATCTTTTTCCTTGAACGCGACCACAAGTCAAGAATGTATTTTTCATACTCCTGCGGAGTCAGAATCTGTATCATATTCTCAAGACCGTTCTTCTGAACCGCCAGATAAAAAGACAATACCGTAACAAGCCCGAAAGAAACCGCTCCGCCCAAAAGATTCTGCGAGGCTCCGTCAAAACCTTCGGTAATACGCCCCATTTGACCGTGAAGCGACATGAAAACCTTACCCAGAAGGGAAGAAAAAAATGTCGGCAAATTCGGCACAAATCCGAAAAGAGTCTGCCATTCTTTCGGGTTTTCGAGATAAGAAGGAAGTCTTTCGGAAAAAGCTGAAAGCTCGTCCATAAAAATCGGAACTATCATATACACGAAGGCCGCGAAAAGCGCAATGATAAAAATATACAAAGCCAGGAGGGTTACGACGCGGGGTATCTTTCTTTTCTCAAACCACGACAAAGCCGGCTCTATCCCCGAAGCTATGACTATTGAAAACAAAATGATCGCCACAATATCGCGTATATAATAAAGAGCGACCAGAAGCAAAAGAAAAACCACCGACTTAACGACGGTTCCAAACGAAATATCAACGGAAATTTTTTTTATACTGTTTGCGCTGTCCGCCATTTAAAAATATTTTTTTATTATTTTTAACAAATCCTTTTCGCCTGCCGCCGAACGGGAAATATCTCCTATGGAGGCGTAACTTGTTTTTCCCGAATCAAACAAACGGCGCGATAACCCCAGAATATCATTTTGCGTCACTTTTTCAATGTTTTTCGCGAGCTCTTCCGGCTGGTTTATCTTCCCGTAAAACATTTCCTGTTCCGCGACATATTCCGCGATATCATCCGTAGTCTCAAGCCCCAAAGCGAGATGACCCAACAAATTACTTTTCGCTTCCTTCAGTTCTGTTTTGGAAACCCCTTTGAGGCGCATATCTTTCGCGGTTTCAAATATCTTATCGGCGGTTTTCAAAAGATTACCGTGGGAAACTCCGGCCGCTATCCCGAGTACGCCAAAACTCTCGAACAGCGAAACACCGCTCCCGACATAATAAGCAAGTCCAAGCTTCTGCCTTATCTCGTTAAAAAGGCGTGAAGAAGTATTGCCCCCAAAAATCGTATTCAAGACCTTAAGCGTGAAACGGTTCTTATCTTCCCTGCCGAATCCTGTTTTGATCCCCAAAGCCAAATGACTTTGATCGGAAACTTTGTTTATAAGTTTTATAAAGGGAGACTTCTGCATCTCGAAAAAAACGTGCCTCTTTGGATTTTTACCGCTGGAAAATTTTCCAAAAACGCCGGCGGTTTTTTCGAATATCTCCCCGCCGTCCATTCCGCCCGCGACCGCGAAAACGGCATTGCCCGCGGTATACCCGCGTTTTCTGTAAGAAACAATATCACTTCTTGAAATATTTGACACCGATTCTTTTGTTCCGGTTATCGGCCTGCCCGCGGACTGATCTCCAAACATCAGATACTCAAGCTCCTCACCGACTTTCTGTTGCGGAATATCTTCGTACATGCTTATTTCCTGGAGTATCACTCCGCGCTCTTTTTCTATTTCTTTCTCAACGAAAAGAGGATTAAGCATTATATCGGAAACGATATCCAAAACGTAATCAAAATCCTTAACCGATGATTTCACCCAAAAACAAGTCGTTTCTCTGCCGGTAAAAGCGTTCCACTGAGCGCCAACTCTATCCAAGTCGCGCATTACCTGACCCGGCTTAGGTCTGTTTTTCGTGCCTTTAAAAAAAAGGTGTTCAAGAAAATGAGATGTCCCGTTTATTCTTTTTTCTTCGTCGTTTGCTCCGATACGGACCAGAAAAAGCAAAGAAACCGCCTCGCTCTGGAACGGCGCGGCAATAACACGCAATCCGTTTTTAAGTACTTTTTTCTCGTATTTTATCTTAAATCAATATTAACATTTTAAACCAAAAAAAGACAAAAGGCGGTTTCCCGCCTTTTAAATTAAAAATGCTATTTATAAACCATTTTGCCGTTCTCAATAAAAAGTTTTTTATCATCCCACCTGAAAACGGGATTTCCCGAAAGCCAATGAACTCTCCCGCATTTAAGGCACGGAGTGGCACAGCTATAGCTTTCACACCCAGTTTTCAAAGGAAAAATACTGTCTTTGTCATCATCAAGCGTCCCGCCACAGTTTTCCTCTTTGCATTTTAACAAAGTGTGTGCCAAACAGTTTTTCAACGTGACACCTCCATTAATGCAAATTCTTTTTTGTAACGATTTTTCCGTCCCTGCGATAAACGCGGGAACCCGACGCAAGACACAAAACCGTATTGCCTTTATGGCATAATCCGCACGCCGGACAAATCAAAGCGTCGACATCCCCTTCAGCCGTCCTGGCTTTCACCGATTCGTTTTCATGAATCCATTCGCCGCATTCGTGACATCTCATTTTACCGTCTCCTTATTGCAGAAATGTTTTTCGCAAATTTTTTTCCTGAATTTTCGCGAAAAGCCAAGCGGCCCGCAAATCAAACTTAAGCTGATATCTCTAAAAGTATGGGACGACATCAAAATATCGTCTTCGCGCGGTCTGTAAAAGAAAATAAAAACATAAACGGCGCAAACGCACCAAAAACCGGCCACGATCGTCAAAAGCAAGAAAAAAACGAAACAAAAATTCATTTGTTCTTCCTTTCTTTTTCCTTCAAGCCGTCTTTAATTCTCCGGTTTAGGTCATCAACCGCCTCATTATAATCCGGGTCATCACATTCCTGACGGTACGGAACAGAAGGTAACAAAAAACATTCTCCGCAAATCCTCGCCCTGTATTTTAGGGAAAAGGCCAGGGGACCGTAGCGAAAAAATCCCCAGACATGCCACTTTATCCCCTTGTGCCCGTTGCCGTCATAAATAGCGCCCGCAATCACACCGGCTAAAAACCAAAAATAAAAAGCCAGTTCCACATAAACCATACGGAGTCTCCTTTGTTAAATAGTC
>CAZVBU010000064.1:0-4838 GCA_964625935.1 uncultured Candidatus Saccharibacteria bacterium | reverse complement strand
TGATCCTCAAACACGGGAGTGGGCACGCAAATAACGATAATGGAAGAATCCATCACTTTTTCAAAACCGGCGCCCGCTTTAAAATTTATTCCCGGCATGGCTTCCTCTATGCGCCTATCCTTGAAAGGAGACTGTTTGCGGTTAACGGCGGCAACTTTTTTTTCGTTGATGTCTATCCCCATAACTTTGTACCCCTTTCTGTCGGCCAAAATCGCCAAAGGCAATCCCACGTAGCCCAAACCGACAACGGCGATCGTTTTTTCATACGTCGCTTCGTCGGTTTTTGAAATATTTTTAACGCGAATTTTCATGATTTGATCTGTTTTCATGTTATTTTGCCGGCTACTTTATAATAAGTATTTCTCGGTCTAATTTATTTAAAATTTGCGGATTTACGCGCGCTTCGTAATACAACGAAGCGTTAAAACGCAATCCGAACCCGAAAATCTAAATTACCCAAGTAAATCAAGTAAATACGAACGACCATTAAATATTTATGAAAAAAAATTACCCCAAAAACAAAAGGGCAAAAACAAAATTCATAAATTCTTAATCTTCGTGTCTTAATCTTCAAGAGGGTTACGCGAAATAAAAAAAACAAAAACGCCCCGGAATTTCCGGAGCGTTTTTGTTTTTAGCGTTTCAACGCCTGAAAAAACTTAATTGGGCGTAATTTCCCTGACGCTCATTTTCTTGTAAACCATACCGTTGGCGGATACATCGTCGGACCTGAAATATACGGTAATATTCGGCTTGCCTGTTTCGGAACCGGCTCTGATATCGCCGTTCATCAATTTCATCGCCGGGTTGATGCCTGAAGCGCAAGCAACGCCTCCGACTCCGAAATTGCTCCCGGTATCTATCATCTCATTGACCTTTCTCCAATTGCCGCCATTTAGTCCGTCGGTTTCGTCAAGCCACAGTTCCAATTTGACATTGCCGTCGGGAAGATCATAAACAACATATTTATAACCTATCCAAACATTTTTGGGCAAACCTCCGGACCATATCGTTTTATTCTGAACCGCGGTTGAAGCCGGATGGCTCGTTTCCTTTTCAAAGTCAACGTGGCCGTCATAGCGCATTCTTGCTCCAATTCCCCTTGTATCGCAAAGATTCTGCGTTTCGGAACCTATGGTACCATGGTTTGTGCGCGCTATTCCGACAATCCCGCCCCACGGCGTTCCGGCGTCGGCGACTCTCTTCGCGTATACGGTCATTTCCACGTTCCTCCAGCTGTCCTGGTGCGCCGGATCGTGAATATACATGCGCGGAACAGAACCCGAAATTGTGAATAATCCATTACCGTCAACTTTATAAGTCGCGTCTCCGTGGTTCGCGTCAAACCACGAATCGTTCGGATCTATACCCGAAAAAGAGCGCGATATGCCGTTGTCCCATTTGGACATCCATTCCTTGCCGCCCGTAATGGTCTGATAAAGTTTGCTGACACCGAATTTATCCTGGCCGGTCTGAGGAACCGGCAAGGGCGTCGGAGTCGGTGTCGGCGTCGGTGTTGGCGTAGGAGTTGGAGTTTTTGTCGGTGTCGGCGCCGGTGTTGGAGTTGGAGTTGGAGTCCTTGTCGGAGTCGGAGTTAATGTCGGAGACGGAACCGGTGTTGGTGTGAAAGTCGGAACCGGAGCCTGACCGTTAACCCAGATTTGCGCGTCTATATCGTTAACCCCTACATACCGATCGTCGAATAAGTGCGATAAGCTTCCCCTCGAATAAGCGATGCCCACGCGCGTTGATCTTCCTTCAAACTCTATTTTAAGCTTAGTCGGATCGCTAACTCCCGAAGCATCCACAACAAGATGATCACCCGCCTCTATTTTCAGATTTGAGCCGGAAAAACCGGCAAATTCAACCAAAGGAAAAGGAAAACTTTTTCCTATGGAAGAAACATCGACGCCGGCGCTAACCGCCTTTTCGATTCCATTTACGGATATAAGTTCGGCGTGCAGTTTGCCGGTTATGGAAGCCGTTTTCTGAATCTGAAAAACAACTCTGGAAATGCTATTTCCTATAATCCCGTCTTTGTTCGCTGAGGTTATAACCGCGCCTTGATGGCTATAAAAACCGCCATCAAAGAACAGCCCCTCCGAACCGTTCAAAACATCGTAAGCCTTAACCTCGGCCGACGGCGTCGGTGTTGAAGCCGGGGTCGGAGTTGGCGTTGGCGTCGGCGTTAATGTCGGAACCGGCGTCGGCGTTAATGTCGGGGTCGGAGTCGGAGTCGGAGTCGTTCCTGAACCACCGCCGGAAACATTCTTATCGAGAATCAAATAATCGTCGAACTCGACATCCATGAAATCGGTGCGTATTCCGGATTCTCCAGCGCCGGAAATAACCCCGCCGGAGCTTCCGTTATCGGTAACATCAAGTTCCTTAACCCAATTACCGCTATTGTTCTTGTCTACCCACAAAACGATATTTACGGCGCCTCCTTCCTTATTAACAACTTCCGAACGAAGTCCTACCCATCGGTCTTCCGGAAGAAGATTCGGATTATCGTATTTGTCGTAGCTACCCTCGTATATCTTTTTATAACCCAAAGTATAATACGAGCCGCCTATCTTCTTTTTTATGACAGCCGCGCCGTCAACGCGCAAACCGGTATAATACAGGTCTCCTTTATCGCTGTAACGGGATACCAAAAGCAAACCGTTATACGCATCGCGATTAGGACTGTCGCTTAAATTCGTATTATTGATTTTAAAGTGCAACTCCTGGCTGAAATTCAGCCATTCATTTCTGGTAAACATCCGGAAAATATTCTGGGGACGATAGCCGTTATCGGTATCGGCGGGATTGGAAGAAGAATAAATTTTTCTCCAGTAATCGTTCTTCGGAAGCCTGCCTTGAAGAGTCATTCCCGTTCCTTCAGACATTATCATCTTACCGCCCGAACTGACCCACCAATGGGCGCTCGGACTATAAGATGCTTCGCCTGTTTCGTTCAATACTCCGCCGGCGCCGAAATCATAAACATACGGCGAAACTGCCGGAGCTGGAGAAACCAAAGCGTAAGCCGGCAAAGCGGCGAACGGAATGGATCCGGACGAAACAATTACAAAGGTTAATAATAAAACTTGAACGCGTTTCATTAATGAACTCATAAATAATAAGACTAATGATAATCGCTGATAATGCTGATAATAAAAAAACCCATGGCAAAATATGCCAGGATTTTAAGCTTTTTTTGACCTTTTCCAGTCCATTTATGACATTAATGAAAAAATCATTAACATCATTTTATAATGATAATGACATGATTATTTTTGTCCATACTTCATTGGGCATAAACAATAAACACCCCCAAGTGTCAAAACAAACAAAAAAGGCCGGCGCTTTGCGCCGGCCTTAAAAATCGAATAATTGGCTTAAAATAAGGATATTGTCTGACAAAACGGCTACTCCGGACACAAAACCCCGGAAAATCCGCCTTCTGTTAAACTTGTCCGTCTTCGCTCTTTTCTTCGAACTTTTTTTCCATATCCTTTATCCATTTTTTTCGTTCGCCGTTTCCCATAGAGTCCATTTGTCTTAGAATTTCCCTGTGCGCGTCGTCATCCGTAGCCTTAACATGCTCCGTTCCTTTTTCCATTATTTCCTCCAGCGTTTCTCCTGTAACGGCGTAATCGCAACTTCCCCCCCATTTCCCTGCAAGTAAATGTTTTCATGATGGTTTATATTATTTTTGATAATTAATAATAATTAATGTTTTGTGTTTTTATCGATGTCTGTCCGATAAAATGCCCACAGGAGCGCCCGCGTTTTTCCATTATTATTGAATACTCCGAAAAACCGGGCGCTCCTCGTTACAAATTAAACGATAAAATATTAATTTTAAATTAAATATTTTCCCGTATTTTCCCGCTGTTCCGCGCGCGGCGCAAACACCAAACCAACCGGGATATCAATCCCGGCTGATTAAAAGAAGGTTCAATGAAAGGTTCAACCCGGCCAAAACTTAAAACCCCTTATAATTCCTAAAATTTAAAATGCACGGCATATTTTCCGATAAAAGGAAGCGGTTCTTCCTTGCCCGATACCGCGTTTATGATACCGATAACCAAAAATATAAGACACACTATGTTGAATACCCAAGTTATCCAGTACATCATGAATATCGTTCCCAAAATAGCCAGGATGACAGCCGCGAGAAACAACGTAAACCCCTGCCTCACGTGATATTTCACGAATGGATCGTTTTTCGCGTCCGTCAAAAGGGGCACGAAAAACAAAATATACGCTACTACGGCCATCCCGGTATTTTTTTCTTTATGGCCCGGCGCCCCGCCAGCCGGTTTTTTTTCTTTTTGTGTTTCCATGTCGTCTTTGTTTTAAGTTCAATGTTAACTTTCAAACTAATTTCGCGAATTACGCGCGCGCCGGATGCGATACTTAAGGATACTTAAGAACGAAAACAGCGCCGCGCAAAACGCAAAACAACTATTATGCTTGCTCCATCTCGCGCGATAATTCCGTCAAAAGCTGCTGAAGAGCGGTAAGCAACTCTTTTTGAAGAACCATAATCCGCGACCTGATTTCTTTGATATTTTCATTCTGACCTTCGTTATCTTCAGGGAAAGACGCTCCCAAAACCAACGGCGTGCCTCCTAAAACAGAAGGGTTGAGCGAGAAAAATCCATGGCTTCCGAAAAAACCGGAAGGCGGACCATTGCTCCCTCCGCCCGATGGCGCCGGTGCCGGCGCTGGTGTTGGTGTCGGAGTTGGAGTCGGCGACGCTGTCGGAGTCGGAGTAGATGTCGGAGTTGCTGTCGGGGTTGCTGTCGGGGTAGGTGTCGGAGTTGGAGTTACTGTCGGAGTAGGTG
>CAZVBU010000063.1:0-5022 GCA_964625935.1 uncultured Candidatus Saccharibacteria bacterium | reverse complement strand
TTTTCAATAATCGCGGATAAAATATTTTTTAATTCACGCGCTTCTTTAATCAAAGTTTTAATAACCAAAACGGCTTCATTGTTGGCTTCCAATATTAATTCCAGCCAATGAATAGTTTCTTTCGCTTCTTTTCTGGAAATTTTCAACCTAAGCAAAAAGTCTTTTTTACCAAGCGCATCATTGGCTTCTCTGTAATTTGCGCCTATAGAACCGGCTGAGACAACCACCTGGCCAAATAGTCTATTGTTTATTGAATTATTCGATAAAGATTTACACAATCGTATCACTTCTTTTGCGAATTTTGTTGTTCTTTCTTCCAAATCGAATTTATGCATATTTTGGTTATTGTTTGGTTATTGTTTCTTGTCCGCCCGCCTTAAGCGGGGTTATTGGTTATTTTACGGATTATTAAACCGGATTTATGGCTAATTATGGCCGGATAAAGTTATGTATTTTTTCGCCAACTTATATTCAACCGGCCATTTGAAAAATTTCGCTTTCCAGCGCAATTTGCATATCAGAACAAAAATTAACTTCAAAAACTTATGCGCTTTAACGCTCGAGCCCAGAGCGTTTTTTACACTATGGGCTCCAAAACGAACATAAGCTTCCATAGACTCGACAAGGTCTTTCTCATTGACCCACGGAAACATTCCAACGGAAAGATAATTTATTTCGTTTTCGGCCAAGTGTGCCCATTCGTCAAGAGAAACGGGCGCTTTCCACCCCGAAGCGAGGCATTCTTCGTATAAAACCGAGCCCGGATACGGCCTAAAGGCCTGGGGTCCCAAAATCTGCACGCCGTCGCCCAAAGCGATGAGCTTGCCTATAAGATCGATGGTCATCATCATGTCGCTCCTGCTTTCCCCCGGAAGACCTATCATAAAAGAATACTGGGGTGTTATGCCATGTTTTAGGCACATCTTCGCCGAATTTACTATCTGCTCCGGAGTAACGTCTTTCTTTATTTTTTTGAGAATGTCCGGACTTCCGGATTCGGCGCCGAAAGACAAAAGATAACATCCGGATTTTCTCAAATCCGCAAGAAAATTTCCGTCTACCGCGCCGTCTTTTATATAATCAACTCGAATTGTCGTTTCCCATGGAATTGCCAATTTATCCGTTATCATCCCGCTAACGATTTCTCTCGCGCGTTTTATGTCCACAAAAAAATTCTCATCCCAAAATCTTACGGGCTTTCCTTTAAGAAATTCGTGATTTTTGATAATTCTTATATCCTCAAGAACCTGACCGGCGCTTCTCTGGCGCCATTTATTTTTGAGTATAGCGTTTATGCAAAAAGTGCATCTGTGCGGACAACCGCGTGAAGTAAGGCTCGGAACAATGGAAAGGTTTTTTAGTATTTCCAATGGCACCGCGTCCCAGTTGAACAGGCTGGTTTTTGAAGGGTCGTGAAGCTCGCGCGGCGGATTTACCAAAACTTTACCGTTCTTTTTATACGCCAATCCTTTTATTTCATCCCATTTTTTGCCATTTACGATTTCAAGCATCGTTAATTCCCCCTCCCCGAATCCGACGGCATCAACCAAAGGATGCGCCGCGGTGTGTTCTATAAAAAATGTCGGATGCGAACCCCCCCAAACAATCTTGCATTGCGGATTTAGTTCTCTGATTCTTTTGCTTATTTTCAAGGCGCCCGGTATTTGCATCGTCATAACCGATATGCCGACATACGCGCAATCTTTTATCTCTGACTCAAAAACGCTCCAAAAATCATCTTGCCTCGCCGCGTCAAGCATAACGGCGTCAATTCCTTTACTTCTTAAATAACTTATAATGCTCAAAAGACCTACAGAAACCGAGCTGTCGTATTTCGCTTTTGTAAGATTAAAATGCGGATTTATTAATAGTACTTTGGACATAAAATTATGTTAATTCGAATGCAACGAATAAATAAATGAATATATCTTAATTTTTTAATTTCAAAATCCTAATTACAAATAAAAATTATTCTAATTACTCTAATTGCGCTAATTATTCTAATAAAATCCCAAAAACCAAAAACTAATAGCAAAAAATGATAATATCGTTCTGGCGTCATCGTAAGACGCCAGATAATTCTTTTTTGAATTTTGATTTGTAATCTTGCATTTTAACTTTTAAGTTTCCGTATCACTTTCTTATTTTATTATATGTTTTTCTTATAATTTTCCCTATAAAATTCTTTTCGCCTATGGCGATATCGGCGATATATTCCAAAACATAAATATCAAAAGGTAAAAAATAAAAACCGTTTTTTATTCTAAAACGGAACCAGTTCTTCAAAAAACCGATATCCCAACTCATAATTTTGAAACACTCGCGTATCACCCAAACCTTTTTGACGTTTACCCACGGGGAAGAAAAACTTTTCCTGAACCTGTCTATCTTGCCCCAATCTTCGGTTTTTTCCGGAGGATTAAATCCGTTTTCGAGACTGAATTCATACATTTTCGAACCGGGATACGGAAGATACGCCCCCAGAGTAAAACCCGCTTTGGGATGAACCGAAAAAAGATCGAGCATTAAAGATATGGTTTCTTTAAATTCGGCTTCGGTTTCGGTGGGCAATCCGACAATAAAAGAATATGTAGAGTGAAGGCCGGCTTTGGCGATGCTTTTTACGCCCGATACCAATCGTTCAACCGTAAATTTTTTATCTATAAGACCGAGAAGCCGTTCCGAACCGGACTCGAGTCCGATAAGCATATCGAAAACCTTGAGCTTTTTCAGCTCGATCGCGAGGGCGTCGTCTATGAAATCAATGCGCACTTCGACATGGGAAGGCAAATCTATCGCTCGCAAAATATCCAAAGCCCTTTTTCTGTCAACGAAAAAATTATCGTCATAAAATTTTACGCCATCTATTTTATATTTTTCCTTGAGAAAATTCATATCCTCAAGAACCGCGGACGTAGGCCAGGCCCGCCACCTGCTTAAATTAAAATCGTGATTATAGCAAAAAGCGCACCCAAAAGGACATCCGCGGCTGCTTTTATAAGCTATCACGCGTTTTTTACCCGCCAGAGGAAAAATAAACTGTTCCAAATCCAAAAGGGAAAAATCAAGCCGCCATTCCCCCAGATTTTCTATCAGTGGCCGTCGCGGATTCAGATAAATTTTCCCTTGCTCCTTATGCGCCAGCCCCAAAATATTCTTAAAATCCCGCTTTCCGCCGGACAAAAATTTTTCGGTAAATTCAACTGCCGTTATTTCTCCTTCGCCGATTATGACAAAATCGATATAGTCCTCTTTTACGCACTGCTCCGGCAAAAGAGACGGATGAATGCCTCCCCACAAAACAGTTATACCCTTGTCTTTGAGTTTTTTTGAAAAAATTGCGCTGTGAGCCGTCTGTATCCCTGTCATTACCGAAATACCGACATAATCCGGCTTTTGGGCGGAAATCATGGAAACGGTTTCATCTATCTGTTTTTCGTTTATATTGACGAGCTTCACACCGAAACCTTTTTTCTTCAAAGCGCTACCCACGGACAAAATACCGAACGGAAGTATTTTTTCCGACCTGTCTTCGCTAAAATTTATGTTTACGAGAAAAATCATATACTCCAACCCAGAATTATGAATTAAGAATTATGAATCATGAATTACTTTTGAACTTTTAATTAATCTGTGTTAATAAATTTTCAATTACCAATTTACAATTTTCATTGAATTTACAATTATCAAGGCTTGAATTACCCCAACGAAGTGATAATTTTTTGAAATATCACATGGTAAGCCCGTGGCATTCTTTCTATAATTTTTTGCGTCTTCTTTTGCGAATGCGAATTTTGTTGTTCTTTCTTCCGAATCATTTTTTTTGAGATTTGAACCATTGAAAAATTTATTGAAAATTGATTATTGATTATTGGAAATTCCGTTAAATCTCGTACCTTAAATCTAAATTTATTTTTCAATTTCAACTTTTGCATTATCAAACGCTAAATTCAACACTTCCGCTGTTTTATTTATCACATCTTCCCATCTGAATTTCGCGGCTGTTTTTCTGCCCAAATCGGAAAATTTACTTCTTAAATATTTATCGCGCAAAAGACTTTTAACCGCTTCGTACCACGCGTCTTCATTATTATATTCTACCAGAAAACCGTTAACACCGCTTTCGACAAGTTCCGGATTGCCACCGATATCGGAAACAGCGACCGGCACCCCGACTGACATCGCGTTTAAAATAGCGTGAGAAAAACCCTCGTATCCGCTGTTCAAAACAAAAACCGACGAACGCGCGAAATAACTATGGCTTTCTTCTTCGCTAACATTGCCTCTGAAGTTGACACAACCGGCAATTCCGAGGTTCGCCGACATTTTTTTCAAAGTTTCAAACTCCGGTCCGCCGCCCAAAACATCAAAAAACATATCCGGAAATTCTTTCCTTAATCTTTTCACCACCCTCAAAACGGCGCCTACGCCTTTCCAGGAAGTAAGCCTTCCGGCAAAAACCAAAACCGGCCTTTCCGGGTCCTGCCAGCGCGGCCGTTCTTCAAAAAAATCAACAGCATTATAAATAACAAAAATTTTTTCTTCCCTGACACCTATTCTTAATGCCAGATCCTTCATAAAACCGCTGACGGCGACAACGGCGTCGGCCGATTTTAAAATTTTCGCGCGTTTTCTCTTCTTTTTCTCAGCAGATCCGATTTGTTTCTTTTCCTGAAAATCAATTATCCCGTCTTTTGTTTCGCCCGCCCCCCTTGCGGTTTCCCACGCCGAATCTCCGGCAAATCTGACTACAAATTTTTTTTTCAAAATTTTAGAACATATCGTTGAGGCGTAGCCGGGAGAATACAAATCCGTGGTATATATCAAATCCGATTTCCGCGCCAAAAAGAAAGTCTTAAAGAAAAAAACCACCTGCCTCAGGCCGGCGGGAAATTTCCTGGAAACGCCGAAAACCCCGAAAGAGCGCTCTTTTCGCAAAGGCGTTCCGTATGTCAGAACATCAACCGAAAAACCTTTTTCGGCCAAACCGACCGCGAGATGTTCTATCTGCGTCGCGGGTCC
>CAZVBU010000062.1:0-5042 GCA_964625935.1 uncultured Candidatus Saccharibacteria bacterium | reverse complement strand
AAAATCTATAATCTCGCCGTTTGTGAGGTCCACCGCAAGCTGTATATATCCCCCGCTATTACTGCAATAAAGCGGATAATATCCCCACCTGTAAGCGGATTGAAGGCTGTCCGAATACCCGCCGAGCCCATCGGCTTCAAGCGACAAATAAGGAATTTTTTGCCAGAAATTTTCCTGGCTTTTGGAATAAGCGCGGATAAGTCCGGCTAACTGTTTTTTCAAATCTTCACATTTTTTGCTTACTTCCTCAAAAGCTATTCCGTGTTCTCTTTTTTTGGGCATAATCCGATACCTCCGTTTTTTCAATTTTGAATTTCGAATTGAGATTAACAAAAAGTCCGGCAAAATACAATAACATATTGGCAAAAACCGAAAAAACCAAGCACACTTGCCCGGATTTTTCCTTTATGCTTATATCTTTATTAAGAAAAGTATCTTAATAACTAAAAACGGTGAAGACATGAAACCGGACGAAAAATACGAATGCCGATTGTGCGGAAACGATTTTTACGGCAGGTGCGGGAATATAACCGCCTGCCCCCGCTGCCTGAAATGCTCCGGGACGGGACACACATCATCGGAAATGCGCTACCACGAATGGCGCGAAAAAAGCGAAGAGCTTCTCGAAAAAGCCGAAAAATTCGGGCTTATAAGCCCCGGTGAAAAAGAAGCGGTATCATGCTTCGTGTTCACGTGCAAATTTTTCTGCGGATTTGCCGTAAAGAAAAAGAACCGGGAAAAAAATAAATCCGCGGAATTTGCCTTATGGAAACAATACGCGGAAAATCGGCTCAAGCTTTACAAGAAATATACCGAACAAAAAAACACAAGCATCATCAAAAAATTCATAAATGAAACGGCGCGGAAAATTTTGGCCGCGCGCAATACCGGGAAAACGGGAGACGCGGATGAAACAAGAAAACACCGAAAGCGAAAAAGAAAAAAATAAATGGGTAAAAATTTTATTATATATTCTGATTCTCCTGTTTCTCCTCGCGGCAGAAACATTGATAAGTGGCAATTTTTATTACACGAAAAAAGGTTTGCTTAAAAAAATGCAAGAATGCGATTCCACGGTTTCGGAAATAATAAAAATAATACCCGGAACCGTCGAGCCTTCGGAAATAACCGTAAAAAACACAAACGGAACCGAAACCGTTTATTACATGGACAGCAACTTCATGTTTGATTACAGAATCTGGAAAAAATGCGAATGATTTTTCTGTTTTTCCCCGAAAGGAGAGCGAAATGATAGGCGGGTTCAATATTCCCTGGTACGCGGCCATACCATTCGCCGTAATTCTTTTCGTCCGAATGTTCTGGAAGCCAATTCTAATAATTTTGATTTTCATGGCGCTAGCCATGGGACCGGCCGATTTCTGGTACACAGAAAACGGAGTTTTTAAGGAACTTCGGGCAAAACATCCGGAAATAAAACGCATTGTTATAGCGAACCGCGCCCTGCACTTTATAGGCGACACGATAATTGTCACGGAAAACACCGACAAAACAAAAACCGTTTACCGGCTCGACAGCAACATTTTCTTCAATTACAGATTTGAAAAAAAGAATAAGGAGAAACCGGACAAAAATGGAAAACGACGAAAAAACTCCTGAAGAAAAAACCGAAGACCGATTTTTTGACTGGTATGATATTATCAATAGCAATAACCCGGACTGGCCGGCCAAATCCACGGCCCAAAAATCACCGGATAAAAACGAGGAAAAAAAATAAAACAGAAAAATTTAATAAAAAATACCCGCTTCAGACGGGTATTTTTATATTATAAAATACTATTCCAAAACTAATGCAAAATAGTGTCTATGTAAGGCCATTTAAGAAACCATTTATTGCAATTTTGTAAAATTTAAAAAAATTTGACTTATTCCCGCAAATATATATAATAGAAACATAAAGAGGCCTCCGGGCCTTTTAAAAATGGCAAAATAAAAAAATATCATGCTTGAACGATTAATCAATTATTTCAAAGGAACGAGGATGGAATTGGGGCAAGTTAACTGGCCCACCAAAAACCAGACGATAAACTATACCCTTCTTATTGTTGGGGTATCCGGTTTTGTGGCTCTTTTTTTGGGGCTGTTTGACATGCTTTTCTCATTCGTTTTAAAAACATTCGTTTTGTAAATTTTTTACATCACAAAACGCTTTAATTTTTTAATATTTAAAAAATATGGACGACGAAATCAAAACAAACGAAACGGATAATACCGGGGAAATGCCGGAAACCGCCGCCGAAACGGAAACAAAAGAAAAGGAAACGGAACAAAACGAACAAAATACCATTCCGGCGCGAACCGGCAAAAAACAAAACGATATCGCCTACAATCCCGACAGGCACTGGTACGCTCTCCACACCTATTCCGGCTACGAAGCCGCCGTGGCGAGAAACTTGAAGCACAGGATAGAATCCCTCGGAATGGAGGACAAAATTTTCAACGTTATAGTCCCTACGGAAAAAAAGATAAAGATACGCGGAGGCAAAAGGCGTGTTATGGAAGAAAAGATTTACCCGGGCTATGTGCTTGTCGAAATGATAGTCACGCACGATTCCTGGTATGTGGTGAGAAATACACCGCGCGTTACCGGATTTGTCGGTTCGGGAACAACCCCAACTCCGCTTCTCGCGGATGAGATAGACACTTTGTTTGAAAGAATGGGTGTCAAAGAACCCAAATACAAACTTGATGTTTCCGTGGGAGATCCTGTCAAAATAGTCGATGGCCCCTTCAAAGATTTTGAAGGACGCGTTTCTAATGTTGACGAAGAAAGAGGGAAAATAAAGGTTCTGGTTTCCATGTTCGGCAGGGAAACTCCGGTAGAACTGGACTTCTTGCAAGTTAAGCAAATTTAATTTATCTTGTTTATTATATAATTCGGATAAATAACCGTAATAATTATGCCCGGAAAAACAAACAAATCATATTCAAAAAGGCTTAAGGTAACGAAAAACAGAAAAATAGTCCAGCGCGGTCCGGGAATGGGCCATTTCAACGCGAAAGAAAGCAGAAAAAAACAGCTCGTAAGAAAAAGATCGAAGATCTTCGGCCTGACAAAGCAAGAAACCGGGCGTTATATGCCGTTTAATTAGTTATTAGTTAACAGAACAATATGACCAGAGTTAAACGCGGAGTCACATCAATAAAAAGAAGGCGCAATGTCCTTAAAAAAACCAAAGGATTCAAATGGGGGCGCAAATCAAAAGAACGCCAGGCAAAAGACGCTCTGCTTCACGCGTATCTCCATTCCTTTAACGACAGAAGAAAGAAAAAACGCAACATGCGAGCCTTGTGGCAGATAAAAATAAACGCCGCTACAAGAGAACATGGAATGAGCTACTCGAAATTCATCGGCGCGGCAAAAAAAGCAAACATCGGAATAGACAGAAAGGTTCTCGCTGAACTCGCCGAACACAGGCTGGAAGCATTCGCGAAAATCGTTGAATTGGCGAAAAAATAAAAATTAGTAATTAAAAAATCCCGCCTTAGGCGGGGTTTTTTAATTTACGTTAAGAACGATTACACGGTAACGGCTTCTTCCAGCCCAAACGCGAGGAGAAAGAAAATCATAAAAATACAAAAAAAGAACTCCGCGGTTAAAATTAATTCCCGCGACAACCAATTTGAATATCGCAATCCGCGATTCAAGCAGAAAAAAATTGGAAAAACCGCCGTCTCTCAGCAAATATTTGTGATTTGTGATAAAATCAACCGCTTCTTTCTGATTAAGCGCGAGTCTATCGGGAAAAATATCGGCATCAAAAAACATTTCTTCAAAAAATATTTCTTCAAACGTCGCGTCTTTAACCACTTCGTAAACATTAACGTGACGCAGCGGCATTTCCGATGCACAATCCGCCAATCCTTCAATTTTATCAATATGATAAAAAAGTCCGCAATCAAAAAGATCTTTTCCACCGACTGAACAAACAACTACCGGTTCGGAAGTAATAAGCCGTAAAATGCTTCCTGCCATAAAACACCTCGCGTTTTTTATCGCGTTTTTTATCAAAAAACTGAAATTATAATAGCATAAAAATAACTTTATGCCAGAGACCCGAAGCAGGCAACACAAAAGTTAAAATCTTCTATCTTTTTCTTTTTTCAAAATTTCCAAAAATTTTTTTAAAGGCAAAGTGTTTACCACGTCTTCTTTGGTAAGCCGCCCTCTTCCGGCGGTCTTTATCCCGAAATGCATAAAACCAAGATGTGAAACGGAATGAGCGTCGGTATTTATGACAAACTTTACTCCGTATTTTTTTGCCCGTTTTATATATTCGTCTTTCAAATCCAATCTGTCAGGAAACGCATTTATCTCAAGTGTGGTTCCTGTTCGCGCGGCTACCTTAAAAATTTCCTCCATATCCAATTCAATTTCCGGCCGTTTTTGTATTATCCGTCCAGTCGGATGAAATATCGCGTCCACATGCGGGTTCTACATTGCTTTTGTAACGCGGCTTGTCTGTTCGTTTTTTGATAATTTAAAATGAGAATGAACTGACGCTCCGACAAAATCCAGTTGCGACAAAACATCATCTTTAATATCCAATCTTCCGTCTTTCAAAATATCTACTTCCGATCCCGTCAAAATCTTAAATCTTAAATCTTTATTCTTAAATCCACCGTTTATTTTTTCAATTTCCCGCACCTGTTTTAAAAGTTTTTCTTCGTTAAGTCCGCCGACCATCGCCAACGCCTTCGTGTGATCGGTGATAACAATATATTCATATCCCAATTTTTGAGCTTCGCGAACATAATCCTCAATTGTTGAAACACCGTCCGTCCACACCGTCTGTAGCTGAAGGTCTCCTTTAATATCTCCGGGTTCAATCAATTCCGTAATTTTTTTCCTTTGCGCCATCTCCAATTCGCCGTCATTCTCCCTCAACTCCGGCGGAATATATTGCAACCCGATTTTATCATAAATTTCTTCTTCGGTTTTTCCGGCAATATATTTATCGTTTTTGAATTTTGAATTGTAATTTTGCCTGTTTGGCTCGTTGAGCCAACGGCTCAAATAGAGA
>CAZVBU010000061.1:0-5051 GCA_964625935.1 uncultured Candidatus Saccharibacteria bacterium | reverse complement strand
GACTTCTCCCCTCCCGAGCGGTCGGGACATCTCCTTTAAGGATTGCGCGCGTTCCGCCTTGAGCGCGAAGGGAATCCCGTTTGGTTTGTTCAAGAACCCGGCCGTATCAATATAACACAAAACAAAAACCGCGGGCAAGGAGCGAAAATATGGAAAATAAAAATTAAAAAGTATAAAATTAAAAAACCAACAGGTTACAATTAAAAAATTAACAAAAATGGCAAAAACATCAAAAATAATATTCGGGACATCGGTGAAAAAAGACGGCGACATGGCGCTTGTTCCGGATGAAAAAACCGGCCCCGGCGGCCAAGAAAACAGAAAAAAATTTCTCGAAAAATACGGCATCGAAGCAAAAAACATCGCCGGCTGCAAATTGTCCCACGGCGCGAAAATCGCTGTCGCGAAAAACAAAGATAAGGGAAAATTTTTTGACGGCGCAGACGGCATTATTTCAAACGAAAAAAATCTGTTCCTCGAGATAACGACCGCGGACTGCTATCCCGTTTTCCTCCGGGATGAAAAAACCGGCTCTTTCGGTATCGTGCACGCCGGCTGGCGCGGACTGGAAAAAGAAGTGGTGAAATGGGCCGTCGTAGCCCTGGAAACAGTTTTTGAGGCAAAACCAAGAGATATAAGCGCTTATATAGGTCCGGGAATATCAGCAAAGAATTATGAAGTCAAAAACGATACTGCGAAAAAATTCTCAAAATGGCCGGAAGCCCTTGCCAAAAAAAATAAAAAAATTTTTCTTAATCTCGAAAAAATAATAGAAGAACAGCTCGAAGACGCGGGTATTAAAGGAGAAAACATAAAAAAGTCGGGAGAATGCACATACGACCTCAAAAATAAGTATTTTTCAGCAAGACGCGACAAGCCGGAAAAAATCCAAGCCATGCTCTCTTTCATCGGAATCAAAAAATGAAATTCAAAATATCCAAAAAGGCGATGGAACACACCGCCCGTTATTTTCTTAAAAAAGCGGGCTATCGGGAAATATTCGACCGCCGAAGCGGAAAAACCAGCTACGCCAAACCGCTCGCCGGAAAAGATTATCCCCGCTTCCATATATATATGGAAGACGCGGGCGAGAAAACCCTGTTCAACCTGCACCTGGATATTAAAAAACCGAGCTACGCCGGCGTCGCCGCCCATTCCGGCGAATACGACAGCAAACCCGTAAAAACCGAGGCCGAAAGAATTATGGCCCTGGCGCCGGAAAAAAAACCGCCGGGCGCCACCGCGTCTGACCCGAAAACAAAACCGCCGAAAAACAAAACGCTCAAACAAAAACTATTGTTCTGGAAAAATTAAACTCTCCCGAGCTCCGTAAAAAAATATTGATAAAAAACTCCGGCAATGCTAATTTATCTTCAGGAATGAATCCCGCGAGCGCGACTTCAAACGGGATAAACCTTAACAAAGGAACTCTAAATGGACGAAACCGCCTATAACGCGTACGATATCGTAAAAGCGTTTCTTGCTTATTGCGCGAAAAATCGCGTAATAAGCCTTCCATATTTCGACGACCCGACGTGGCATCTCTTTCTTTGTGAAATAACATCGAAATTCGACGGCGACCTCCCTCTTATCAAATCTATCGTGGGAAATTGCATCGTCAACACAACCGCGAATACGGCCAGGTGCGCGAAATACAAGCCGACAAAACAAAAAGGTCTCGAGCTTATCTTTGCCACAAGGTGGGAAAAAGACGAAAAAACGGGGAGAATCGTCCCCACCCCACGCTCGATTAAGGAAACATCTCTTATGGCGGAACTTGAGAATATCGAAGTCGTGAGCGCCGAAGGATTACCGACAAATCTTATGGAAAAAATTTTCAGACACGCAAAAAGAGAAGACTATCTCGCGGATTTTGTGCAAATCTGCTGACAAGAAAGGAAAACCGATGGAAATGCCGAAACCGGGAAGCGCGGAAGCAATAGAAAAAGGGTGCTTGTGCCCGATAATGGAAAACAACTGTGGCGCGGGATTCGTAAAAAACAATGCTTTGCATTACACAATACGCGAAGAATGCCCGCTTCATTCAACCGAAAAAACAAAAAAACAAAGCAATGAAGACGAGAACATCGAAGAAAAAACTCCGAAATTATCGGTCGCCGACATTATTCTTGCCGTTTTGGCGCGAGCGGCAAAACTCAATATAAGACAGCTTCCGTCGCTCGATTCGCATCTTTGGGATATTTTGTTATTCGATATAAAACAAAGACTGGACGATGTCGAAACGGAAAAAGGCCGGACTTTGGGAAAAATCATAGGAGATTTCGATTGGAATGGGCCAGCGCCTAAAAACAGAAATTTAAAAGATTTGCGCTTCGTTTATCAAAAAATTTATTCAAAAGCGGGCTGGTATCTGATGTACCCGGATTGCCAAACAATAAACATTTCAAACAACGCCTTTCGCGAATCACTATTTACAATGAAATATCCGAAAATCTCCGTTATCATCTTCGAAAAAGCGTGCAAATTGGACGGTTTTATCCAATAGTTCCCAAACCCCGGCCGGAATTTCTTCTGAAAAATCCGGCTGGGGTTTTTATATTTTCACGATTATTTGATAAACTATAGATAATGCTTTCAGGCATAAATCCGATAAATTACATACTTTGGCACTATTTTGAAGCGCCGTGGGAATTCCTGAAAATATGGAAAAATTTTTTGCTGTTCTTCGGATGGCGGCTCTTCCCCATTCCGACTCTCGTAAAAACACTTTTTTCCCCATGGAAGCGCGAAGCCATGTCTTACAGCAAAAAAACGCCGGATGAAATTTTCAGAATACTTTCGTACAATCTCGTAAGCCGATTCGTGGGTTTTGTCGCCAGATCGGCGCTTTTGATATCCGGCATGCTCGCGGTAATTTTTACCGTCATCGCCGGCCTCGTTCTTCTCGCCGTGTGGCTAGGCTGGCCCGCGCTTATAGCCATAACGGCTTTTGCCGGAGAATACGCGATGCTATGCGTTATTACCGCGTTCACTGTTCCCTTCGCCGTTTCCTATATGCTATCTAAGGAAATTCCCGCGGACGCGCTTGCGTTTAACGATGTCTTAAAACAGCCGTGGGCGGTGAGAATTTGGATGAGACTCGGATTTTCCGCGGGAGAAGTTCCGAAAGAAATACTCGGCGAACCAGACAAGCTTTTACCGCCGTTTCTTAAGGAGCACAAAATAAAAAAAGAAGATTTCGAAACCGCGCTTGTCTGGGAAATATCGCTTGCCAAAAATAATTACATCAAAAAAAGATTCTGGCTCAAAGAAAACCTCTGGGCGATAAGCGGAGTGGGGCGCGATTTGATTTATGGATTTACACCCCTCATAGACAAATATACCGAACAGCTTAAATCGCTTGAAAAATACGAAGACCTTGTCGGCAGGCGCGAAGAGCTCGAAACCATCGAACGCGCGCTTTCCAAAGGAAAAGAATCGAATGTTCTCCTTGTCGGAGAGCCCGGCGTGGGTAAAAAAGCTCTTGTGCAAAAATTCGCGCGGCTTGTGCACGCGGGGAAAACTTTAAACGTTCTGGCGCATAAGCGCGTCGTGTTTTTCAACCTCAAGTCCGCGCTGGCGGGACTTAAAACGGCGGGAGAACTTGAAGAACGGCTCATAGCGATTTTCGAACAGGCAAAAAAAGCCGGAGACGTCATAATGATAATCGACGACTTCCACAATCTCGCCAGCGCGTCCGTGGATATCGGTCTCGGCAAAAAAGACATAAGCCAAATGATAGTCCCGTATCTTACGGGGGCCAAATTTCAGATAATCGCCATCACAACCTACGAAGGCCTGCACCAAAATCTGGAAAAACACTCCGACTTGATGAAATTTTTCGTAAAAATAGAAATAAAAGAACCGGATGAAAAGACAACCAAAATCATCTGTCAGGACCGCGTGCGCGAAATCGAAACGCGGACGCCGGTCATTATCACGATACAAACCATAAACTCGGCAGTCGAAAAATCGGGACTTTACATATCCGACCTGCCCTTCCCCGAAAAAGCGCTCGACCTCCTGGAAGACACCGCTATTTATGTCGCGACAAAAACAAAAGAAAAAATCGTCAAACCGGAACACGTTGACGCGGTTTTGTCGCAACAAACGGAAATACCGATAGGCGCCTTGAGCGAAAACGAAAAGACCAAACTTCTAACGCTCGAAGACACTATTCATGAGCGGATAATCAACCAAGAGCGCGCCGTAAAGGAAATAGCTTCCGCGATGAGACGGGGAAGGCTCGATATAGGCGAAAAAAGGCGCCCGATAGGCAGTTTCCTGTTTCTGGGACCTACGGGTGTCGGAAAAACGGAAACCGCGAAAGCGCTGGCGTATATTTACTTCGGGGACGAAAACAAAATGAACCGTTTCGACATGTCGGAATACCAGGGGGGAGCGGCAGTGGCAAAAATGATAGGTTCGCGCACCCGCGGAAAGCCGGGAGAACTGACAACAGCCGTAAAAGAAAATCCCTTTTCCCTTCTTCTTCTGGACGAAATAGAAAAAGCCGACTACGGCGTTCTTAATTTGTTCCTCCAGGTTCTTGACGAGGGATGGATAACCGACGCCTTGGGGAAAAAAATAAATTTCAGAAACCAGATAATCGTGGCGACTTCGAACGCGGGCGCCGAATTCATACGAGAAAAACTCGCCGAAGCGGACGAGAAAAAAACCGTCGTTGATGAAGACAGATTAAATACGGAACTCACCGAATATGTCCTCAAAAAAGGAATTTTCAAACCGGAATTCTTAAACAGGTTCGACGGGGTGATAATGTTTAAACCCTTAACCCAGGAACACATAAAACGCGTTGCCGAACTCATGCTTTTGGGGCTCAAAAAACGGATCGCAAAAAAAGAAATTCTTTTCAATTACACACCCGAAGTTATCGACAAAATAGCGATAATGGGATACGACCCCCTAAACGGCGCCCGACCCATGAGAAGAACGATACAGAAAAAACTTGAAGATCTTATAGCCCAAAAAATGCTGAGAGATGAAATCAAAAAAGAGAGGGAAAAAGAAGGAGAAAACAAGAAAAGAAA
>CAZVBU010000060.1:0-5074 GCA_964625935.1 uncultured Candidatus Saccharibacteria bacterium | reverse complement strand
CTATTATTTGTATTCCGTTCGTTTTTATTTTTTCCACGAGACCGTTTTCCGCATCGGTAATTATTCCCGCCGATTCATAACCCAAAAGCGGGTTGGATTTTATTTTGCGGTCTATTTCGGTTATTTCAGCCGAAGAACCGATAAAAAGAATTTTTGTTTTTGAGCTTTTTCCTTCAAACGACCAGTATATTCGGCGCCAAGCGAGAAGAAAAATCGTAACTATAGCCGCGTCTATGATAAGGTTTGTTTTCGGGGTGACGATGACGACTTTCGGTATGAGATAAAAAATGGCAACCGCGATAACCGTCGCCGTTGCCATTGATTTTACGATGTTCGAAAATATTTTTTTGTACGAAGCGAATGTCTTCGCGTCGTAAAGACCGTTTATGTAAAAAACCAGAAGCCACGCGGCGTGGATAAAAACAAACGGCATTTGGTGGATATCCCAAATTCTTGTTTTGTAATCTCCGAAATACCTCAGTCTTAAAGCAAGATAAAGACCAAGATACATAATCGCGATATCTATCGCGACCAGAAGGGCTGTTTTGCTTTTTTGCGCCGGATTCATTAAGATTATGCTAGCATAGCCGGCTTATTGTGAAAACCTTGTTTTTTTGTCCGCCGGCCTTTTCAAAAAATAATCTTTGTGATAATTTAATTTCATGTCTTCAAATAACGCCAAATATTTCGCTTATGCCATAAAAACGGGTCTTTTTATACTGCCGTTTTTATCGCTTATAGTTATTAATTCCTTGTTCTTTCCTTTTATAACGGGAAAGAATTTCTTTTTCAGGATAGGCGTTGAGTTGCTGTTTTTTCTTTGGGTCATAACCGCCGTTTTGGATAAAAAATATCGGCCGCGCCTGACGCCTCTTTTTTGGGCCGTGTCCGCCCTGCTTTTGATAGCTTCGCTTTCATCGATTTTGGGGGAGAATTTTTACAAAAGCCTCTGGTCTAATTTTGAAAGAATGGAAGGGCTTTTGACCCATATCCACCTTTTTATGTATTTTATCGTTTTGTCTTCGGTTTTCAGGACAAAAAACGATTGGAAATGGTATTTTTCCGTCATGCTTCTCGTTAGTTCGATTCTTTGTCTTTATGGCCTCTTGCAATATACGGGCAAACTCGCCATTCATCAGGGAAATATACGTCTTGATGCCACATTGGGCAACGCGACCTATTTTGCCATTCTGACAGTTTTCCATATGTTTATAACGGGACTTTTTATGTATTGGTTTCGCAATGTTTGGGCGAGAGTTTTCCTTTCGGGACTTTTTGTTTTGGAGGGAGTGGTTTTGTTCTTGACCGCTACCAGAGGCGCTATTCTCGGTTTTTTGGGCGGACTTTTTTTGATGGGTCTTTTGGTTTCGGTATTCGGCAAGGGTAAAAAAACGCGCCTGGGTTTCGCGGGCCTGGTACTTTTGGTTTTGGCCGTAGTGGGAGTGTTTTTCTCGGTTAAAAATACGGATTATGTAAAAAATAATGTCGTTTTGGGAAGGTTCGCGAACATATCGCTTACCGAGCAGACCACAGAGTCACGTCTTACCATATGGAATATGTCTTTTAAGGCGTTTAAGGAGCACCCGTTTTTGGGATGGGGTCTTGAAAATTACAATCTTGTTTTCAATGAATATTATGAACCGAAAATGTACAAGCAGGAACCGTGGTTTGACCACGCGCACAATATTGTTTTTGACTGGCTCGTTACGACCGGCGCGGTCGGATTCTCGATTTATATAAGCGTTTTTGTTTCGGCGCTTTATCTTTTGTGGAGCGGTTATAGAAAAGGATATTTTTCGCTTTTCGAATCGGCGGGTTTTACTTCAATGTTTGCCGCCTATTCTTTTCATAATTTGTTTGTTTTTGACAATCTTACTTCGTATTTTATGTTTTTTTCCATGCTCGGATATGTTCAGGCGGCGTATTCGGCCGGAGCGAGGAGCATGGCTTCCCCGGAAAATGTTCCCGCCACCGATGTTGGCGGTAAGAAACATAAAAACAAGCAGAACCGTGAAAAACCGGCGGTTCGGGAAGATTTCAGTTTTTGGGGATATTTTTTCATAACTTTTTCTTTTGTCGCGCTGATATTCGGACTTTATTTCGTCAATATCAAGCCGATTAAAGCATGTTCACGGCTTCTTTCGACGCTTATGATGGCGCGCCAGAACGTTCCGGCTTCTCAGATGCTCAAATCATTTGACGACACTTTAAATCTCAGGACGTTCGGAAACGGCGAGGCGCGCGAGCACGTGAGCAGTTACGCGCTTCAGCTGTTTTCTTCAAACACGGCGACGCAATCGGATAAACAGAAGGTCATGGATAAAGCGATTTATGAACTTGAAAAACAAGTGGCGGAAACGAGCGAGCGCGACACCCGTTATCTTATACTTTTGTCCACTTTGTATTCTCGCGCCGGAAGAATCGACGACGCCCTGAAAACGGTTGAAAAGGCGATAGTTTCTTCCCCCATGAAACAGCAGGTGCATTTTGTGAAAGAAGAAATTTACCTCACTATCGGCAATTATGAGGAGGCGACGAACGCGGTGAAAGTCGCTTATGAATCCGACACGAGATATACTGAAGCCGCGGAAAATTACGCTTTGGCGCTTATTCTAAGCGGGAAAGGCGATGAGGCGGAAAGAGTTCTAATGACGACTTTCGGGAGGCCTTTGATAGCCAGCGACAAATTGATAAACGCGTTTGTCAGAATGGAAAATTATTCAAAGGCGGCGGAAGTTTGGTCTTTGAAGGTTGAAGAAAATCCCGACAATCTCCAGTTTAGGATAAGTTTGGCGGCGGTGTATCTCAAAATTAAAAATAACGCGGCCGCGGTTGACGCGCTTGAACAAGCCAAGAAGGTCGCGCTAAAAAATAACGACACTAAATCATTTGAACAGCTTCAAATGTACATAGATAAGATAAATTCTGGAGAAATTCAGTAAGTGGCCGACAACCAAAAAACGGGAAACAACAAACCGAAAATATATTTATAAAAAACGCCGTCTTTGCGTAAAATCAAAGGACGGCGTTTTTTTTGGTCGGTGTAAATATTTAGTATTTTTCCGCGAGTCGAGCAAGTGTCGCTACTCCGAATCCGGTTCCTCCTTTGTCTATCCACGATTTTTCCGCGGATAAATAGGCCATCCCCGCGATATCTATATGCGCCCATTTTGTTCCTTTCTCCACGAACGCCTCAAGAAACGCTGCCCCCGTTATTGTTCCGCCCTCGCGCCCTTTTGCTCCCATATTTTGGACATCGGCTATTTTGCTTTTGACTTCTTCTTTAAATTCTTCAGTAAGAGGCAGTTCCCACAATTTTTCTCCGGTTTCTTTTCCGGCCGCCATGACTTTGTTTTTTGTTTCTTCGTCGTTGTGGAGTACGGCGGCGAAATGAGTTCCCAAGGCGACAAGGCACGCGCCGGTCAAAGTCGCAAGGTCAACGATATATTCGGGTTTGAAAAATTTTTGCGCGTACCACAAGGCGTCGGCTAAAACAATTCTTCCCTCGGCATCGGTATTTAAAACTTCAATGGTTTTGCCGGAACCGGATTTCAGAATATCACCCGGCCTTATCGCGGTTCCCGACGGCATGTTTTCGGCCAAAGGAACAATTCCTATTACGTTTGTTTTATAGCCGAGTTCGCTTATCGCTTTCATTGCTCCGATGACGCTCGCCCCTCCGCACATGTCGTATTTCATCTCGTCCATTTTTTCCGACGGTTTAATAGAGATTCCTCCCGAATCGAAGGTGAGACCTTTGCCGATAAAAATTTTGGCGTTTTTATTCTTCTCGTCGGCGGTATATTTAATAATAAGGAGTTTGGGTTCGTGCGTTGAACCGGAGCCGACTCCGAGAAGCGCGCCCATATTGAGTTCTTCAAGCTGTTTTTTCCCGAGCGCTTCAACCGTAAGATTACTTTTTCCTTTGAGTAATTCTTTCGCGTAAGAAACCACGAATTCCGGATGGGCCATGTTTGAAGGTGTGTCGGAAATGTAACGAGCCGCGTTTACCGCGTTTCCGATGATTACTCCTTTCGCCAAGTGTTTTTTAGTGTTTTTCATGTCCGAGACGACCAGGTCGGCTTTTTTGATATCTTTAGGATTCTTTTTGCTCAAATGATCTTCGTAATGGTAATTTCCGGTTATAATTCCGCGGGCGGAATTCACGAGTAGGGATCTAAACCCTTCAAATTCTTCAAGATTTTTGAGATACAGGCAGGTTTCGCGATAACCGAGGCGCTGAGCGATTCTTATCGCGGTTCCCGCGGTTTGATGAAAAAACGCGGGCTCAAACTTGTTTTTTTCTCCAAGGCCGTAAACAAGGAGTTTAATGATTTTTCCGCCCTTTTCTAAAGACATAAGAAATGTTTGATTTTTTTCTCCTTCAAATTCTTTTCTTTTTGCCGCGTCCGCGAGCGTTTTTCCGAGTTTGGGAGCGAGCTTATTGAGTTCCGTCCCTGGTTTTTCTTCTTTGAAAAGGAACGCCGCGACGAAGGCGGATTTTGTCTGATTTAACTTATTTATCGCGTTTATTTTTATGGTTTCTTTTGTCATATTTTTTGTGTTTAGTTTGTTAATTTCCGGCGTTTTTACGTCTTTTAAAATAACATTTTTCTGTCTTACTAGGCAAGAACTTTAATTTGAAGCGCAAAACATGAGTTAAGAATTATAAACTGTAAAAAATATTTTTTTTGATACAATTATATTGTAATTAATCTTCCTAGAAATTTATTATGAAAAAATTTAAAAACCTATTTATTTTTTTATTTTTTATATTTTTTCCGGTTATTTCTTTTGCGGATGGCCTTCCGATTTATCCGGACATTGAAGAGGTATTTTTTTACGGAGATTATATAAATTCAATTTTAATTACACTTTTTCTGGAATTTATTCTGGCGTTGATTATTGTTAAATTGAAAAAATTGCCGTTAAGAATTTTATCCTCTGTTATTTTAGCTAATGCTTTGTCAATTACAATAAATTACTGTTTTATAGGTTATATAACAGAAATTGATTATACTTTTTTTTGGTTTTGGTTTTCGTCTTTTCACGCATGTTTTTTCATTTTTATTAT
>CAZVBU010000059.1:0-5128 GCA_964625935.1 uncultured Candidatus Saccharibacteria bacterium | reverse complement strand
TTGGGAATGTGATTTAGGGATTAGACGGTTTCGCCTTTCTTAAACTTGGCTACTCTCGGTTGAAAACCGAAACCAAATTCTTCAACCTTCATCCCGCTCTTTTTGGCGGCAATAAAATGCCCAAACTCGTGGGATAAAACAAGCGCCGCCAAAGCGGCAACAAAAACAAAAAAAGTCAGCATATGTTTTTTATCTTTTACCCGGATTTTTACGCCGGATTAGCCTAAAATTTCCTTTTCTTTCTTTGCGGCCATTTCCGAAAAAGCGTCGTTTGAAGCGTCGGTTATCTTCTGAAGCTCGTCTTTAAATCTGAATTTATCGTCTTCCGGTATTTCGCCATCCTTCTCTTTTTTCTGGATATCACGCCACGCTTCGTCCCTCTCGCGTCTCATGGCGATTTTCGCCTGCTCCAGTTTTTCGCTCAAAATTTTCAAAAGCGACTTTCTTCTTTCTTCGGTCAGTTCCGGAAAAACAATCCGCAAAAAATTCTTGTCCGGCACGGCCTGAAGACCTATACCCGCTCCGTTAACCGCCTGCTGTATCTGAAGCACGCTGTCCTGGCTCCACGGCTTGACCCCCAAAGTGCGGGCATCTTCAACCGTTATGCTCGCGAGTCCCTTCAAAGGACTTTTGGCGCCGTAATAATCAACCGGCAGATTTTCTATAATGGCCGGCGTAGCCCTGCCTGTGCGAAGCAGGGACATTTCGTTTTTTAGCCATTCTTTTGTCTCTTCACCGCGCTTTTTAATTTTTGAAAAATCGTAATTTGCCATCGTTCAATTATTATTTATCGGTTATTAATTATTTATTATATTGTAATGTAATTATATCTCAATTCTCGGCAAAACCAAACACAGGTGCTCTATTATCATTTTTTGAGCAGCGCCCGTTCCGGAAAGAAGGCGTTTCGCGCGCTCTATTTCTTCGACGATAAAGACGGCGTCTTTGGCCGGCATCGCGGAAAAACCGCGCGACGCGACCCACTCAAGCGATTCGACAAATTCGAGCGCGAAACTGTTTTTTTTGCCGTCCGAATCGTCGTAAAGAAAACGCGCCGTTTTTTCAAGCCTCGTTTCCGAATCCAATCTGAAAAAATCCGCGGCTTCTTTTTCTTTTTCGGAAGACAGCGTTCTTGAGGCGGAAAAATCAATAATGGCCATGCGCGACCTTAAGGTCGGGAGAATCCCCGATCTGTTTTGGGAAACAAAAAAGAAAAAACACGCGCCCTGCGGTTCTTCAAATGTTTTCAGAAGAGCGTTGTTCGCCTCTTCAGTAACGACATCGGACTGAATCAAAAAAACCCGCCCGCGTCCGCCAAACGATTTCTTTGAAGACAGTTCTCTTACGGCGCGCGCGTCGTCTATGCCGAAAGTGGCTTTTCTGACGCTCCAAAAATCCGGATTGGAAAAAAGTTCGCTTTCCGCGCATCCGAGAACCTCAGCCGATTTCTTAACAGCTTCCTTTTCCGCGCGCGCCTTGTCGCCGTACAAAAAAAACCCGCGGGAAACGAGACTTTCTCCGGAAAAAATTTCCGGCTTATCGTTTTTGGCGGTATTTTTTCCGTTATCCGCTTTTTTTGCGCCGGCGGATTTTGTCATAAAATTATTTTTTCGCGATAATGCTCCTCTTGTAGGCGTCCAAATGCTGAAGCGCTATACCGGTTCCTTTGGCGACGCACAATATAGAATCACTGGCCACTCTCGCGTTAACTCCGGTTGACCTGAAAACAAGCTCGTCGATATTCCGCAAAAGCGAACCTCCGCCCGTCATCGTGATGCCGAGGTCTATTATATCCGAAGAAAGTTCCGGCGGTGTTTCCTGCAAAACCTGCTTGATGGCCTTTATCATTTCTTTAAGTTGCGGCTCGATGGCTTTCACAACCTCGTTCGTGGAAATTTCCGCGCTTCTCGGAAGCCCGGTCAGAAAATCGCTTCCTTTTATCTTGTACCCTATTTCTTCTTCAAGAGGCACCGCCGAACCCACGGCAATCTTGATTTTTTCGGCCGTTCTGTCACCGACCGCGAGATTGAAAGTTTTCTTTATATAATCGGCTATCGACTCGTCCAGCTTGTTCCCCGCGACTTTGACCGAGGCCGAAGCCACTATGCCTCCGAGAGATATGACGGCTATATCCGACGTTCCGCCACCTATGTCGACAATCATGTGTCCGCGCGGTTCGTGAATAGGCACCCCGGCGCCTATAGCGGCCAAGACCGGCTCTTTGACCACGTAGGCCGAACGTGCGCCCGCTTTTACGGCCGCTTCCACGACAGAACGCCTCTCTGTCGAAGTGACTCCCGCGGGAACGGAAACCATAACCTCAGGCTTGAAAAGATTGTATTTACCAACCGCCTTGCCGATGAAGTATCTAAGCATCGCCTCGGTAACGCGATAATCCGCGATAACGCCATCCCTCATGGGGCGATAAGCTATTATTGTATCTGGCGTTTTGCCTATCATATCCTTCGCTTCATTTCCCACCGCGAGAATTTTGTTGTCGGGAGTCGAAACGGCGACAACCGTAGGCTCGTTCAAAACAATGCCTCTTTTTGGCACAAAAACCAGAGTATTGGCCGTTCCCAGATCTATCCCGAGTTTTCTAGTTAAAAACATGAAATTATTATAAGATTTTTTTTATTTTTTTCAAATTTTTCCGACAAGAACCGTCAATCATCGGCTCTCTTTATTTCAGCGCCGACTTTATTCAACCTGTCTTCTATCTTTTCGTATCCGCGGTCGATAAAACCGGCGTTGCGGATAACGGAATCGCCTTCCGCGACCATGGCGGCGGCAAGAAAAGCAAGCCCCGCCCTTAAATCCGGGCTCTCAACATCCCTACCCCTTAAAGAACTAGGCCCGTCTATTATGGCGCGGTGCTGGTCGCAAATCACAACTCCGGCGCCCATACGCGACAAATCGTTCAAATAACCCAGCCTTCCTTCAAAGATTGTTTCAAAAATCTTGCTCTGACCGACCGCTTGGGTCAGCAAAACCGCGAAAGGCGCCTGCAAATCGGTCGGGAAGCCCGGATACTCTCCCGTTTTAATATCGAAATTCCTGATAACTTTCGGAGACTTAACTTCTACAAAAGATTTGCCCGCTAAAAAAGGTATGCCCGCGCTTTCAAAGGCATGAAGAACCGCTCTCATGTGCGAAGGGTCGCAATCGGTTACGCGTATCTTCTTTCCAAGCACCGCGCCCAAAACCGCCAAACTGCCCGCTTCTATTCTGTCCGGAGGAGTAACAAATTTGCCGGTATTCAAAAGTTTGCCTCCTTTAACTGTTATTTCGTGGGTGCCTTCTCCTTTTATATCCGCGCCTGATTTTTTTAAAAAATCGGCGAGAGACTGAACTTCAGGCTCGCACGCCGCGTTAAATATTCTCGTAACGCCCTTGGCCAAAACAGCGGCCATCATCACCGTTTCCGTGCCGGTAACACTGGGTACTCTGAAAAAAATATCGGCACCCTTGAGCCTGTCGCATTCTATGACATACATACCGTCCTTTTCGGATATTTTCGCCCCCATTCTTCTGTAAGAATCAAAAAAAACATCTATAGGCCGCGCCCCTATGACGCATCCTCCCGGATGAGGAAAAGAAACTCTGCCTTCGCGCGCCAGCATGGGACCGGTAAGAACAATGGATGATCTCAAAAGCTTTGCTATTTTGGGTTCGATAACGGTGTTTAACGATCCCGAAACCGAAACAAAATACGAACGCTCTCCCGAGCGCGTGACGTTCGCGCCCGACGATCTCAAAATATCCGTCATTTTCAATACGTCCTCAATAACGGGAGCATTTGAAATCTCCATGCCCTTCTTAAACAAAAGAGACGCGGCGAACGCTTTCAAAACGGCGTTCTTCGCGCCTCTTACCGGGATCTCTCCCGAAAGTTTTTTCCGGCCGGAAAGGCCTTTGACGATAAATCGCGACACTGATTTTATACTAGACATTTTAAGGTTTTTTTGCAAATATAGAACCATGACTATATAAAGAAGAAGAATAATGCTTTTGGTGTCTTTCGCGGTTTTCCTACTGGGCGCGGCTTTCGTAAGCCTTTACAGCCAGGGATACGCGCTGGACGAGGGATTCAGGATAGCCCGCAAAGGCGCCCTTTTCGTATCCATACCGTCAAGCGACACGAAAATCTATGTTAACGAAAAAAAAGTCGAACCGACGGGGTTCCTGCAATCGAGCGTATTCCTGTCGCATCTCAAGCCCGAAGAATATACCGTCATAACCGACCGCGAAGGATATTGGCCGTGGAAAAAAGACCTGAAAGTGCTGGAAGGATATATCACCGAAGCCAGATCATTCATGATACCCAAAGAGCCGAAGGGAGAATTAATTTTTAAAGGAAAAATAACGAATATGTGGGGCAACAAAGATTTACCCGTACTGGTCATTGAAGAAGAAGAAACCGACAACGGAAAACACCTGATCTTTTACAGAACCGATAAAAACATTTTTCTTACGGAAATCGACAAAACCGCGAAAAACAACCTGACATACAAAAATAGCGGCAACATAATCGAATGGGGCGCCGATTACGCCATTTTCAAAAATTCTCTCGCGGAAAATATAAAAATAAGTTTTAATCTTTCGAACGAAACGATTTCCGCCGAAAAATTGATCAAACTGCCGGAAAATTTCGAATCGACCGAATTTACCAGATACGATGCCAGAAAAGAACAAAAAATGTGGTGGGACAAGGAAAGCGGACAAGTATTCATAGACTGGGTAAAAAACGAAAAAAAAGACATCCCTTATTATCTTTGCCCAGAAAAAAACTGCGAATGGCCGATTATGATATTCGACTCCAGCTATGAAGTGAAAAACACCGATTTTTATCCCGGAAGAAGAGATCTGGTGATAATCGCGACAAGCAATACGGTGTGGGTCATGGAAACCGACAGCCGCGGCGACGGCAGGCTCGGACATCCGATATACAAAGGAAAAGAGCCGGTTTTCACTCTTGCCTCGGACGATCAGAACATCTACGTTCTCGATAACGGCAACATCATAAAAATTAAACTGGAAAAATAAAAAGGCTCATGCACCTTATACGGGTTTATCCTCTCTTAAAAGGAATATCAAAAGAGCTGTCTTATTTCTCTTCGCTTAAAGC
>CAZVBU010000058.1:0-5159 GCA_964625935.1 uncultured Candidatus Saccharibacteria bacterium | reverse complement strand
CGCATGTTTTTTCATTTTTATTATAGAAGTTTTTACTGTTTTGTTTGAAGCATATTTGATTTTTTTATTTAATAGAAAAAATTTAAATTTCAGTTCAGCGTTATTTTTAAGTTTAATGATAAATTTGGCCAGTTTTTTGCTTTGGCTTGGTGTATATTTTTTCCAATATTATTTATATGTCCAAGAAATTACTTCTAAAAAATCATTTACTGTTCCGTTTCTTCCGTAAAAGATTTTTTTGAAACTTTTTTCCCGCGTTTTTCGTTGTATTTTTTATGAGACGAAGAAATTTGAAAGTGGGTATCGCGGGTTTGGGCATGGTGGGGATGCCATTAAGAAAATGGTTTGAAGAAAACGGATACAAAAGAGGGAAGGACTTATTTTGCTTTGACGCGGACCATTCAAAAGGTTACTTAGACGACATTTCTTTGGCCGATGTCGTTTTTGTTTGTGTGCCGACTCCATCAAAAGAAGACGGCTCGTGCGACATAGGCATCGTGGAATCGGTTGTGAGACAATTTCAGGATAGCGACAAGGTGATCGTCATTAAATCAACGGTTACTCCCGGCACGACGAAATATTTGAGCCAAAAATACGGGTTACAGGTTTTGTTTTGTCCCGAGTTTCTGACGGAATCGCGCGCTTGGGAAGATTTCATAAGGCCTGACCGTCAGATTGTTGGGCACGGTTCGCGGAAAGCCAGGAGGCATCTTAACACCGTTTTGAGTATTTTACCTCAGGGCAGTTTTCAATCGCCGGGAGTTTTGGGCACATACGATTTTTACGAAGTTGATTCCACGGAAGCCGAAATGGCGAAATACGGCGGTAATGTTTTTGGCGCGATAAAAGTGGCGTTTTCCAATATTTTGGCCGATTTCGCTTCCGCTGTGGGCGCGGATTACGAAAAAGTAAAAATGCTAGTTTCTCACGACAGGAGAATCGGCGGAGCGTGGATGGATGTTATGAAGGGCAATTATCGCGGATTTGGCGGATATTGCTTCCCTAAGGATTTCAGGGCTTTTATCTCTTTCGCCGAGAATCTTATTGAAAATTCTCCTAAAAATGATAATAAGAATACGGAGGTTATGAAAAAAGCTGTCGGTGTTTTAAAAAGCGTGTGGGATTACAACGAAGCGCTTTTGAATTCGCAGGGACTTACGATAAAAGATGTAAGCGCGCATGGCGCGGCAGTAAAACGCAGAACAGGTATTTTGAAAAATAAAAATAAAGGAGATTGACGATTTTATGCCGACCGGTTTTATCTCCAAACTTAAAGGAAAAAAGATAATGGTCACGGGCGGAGCCGGTTTTATCGGTTCGCATATTGTTGATTTTTTGTGCGTCGCCGGAGCGGAAGTTTCTGTCGTGGACAATAATATAATCAAAGCTTCGGACGGCGGGTACGCCAACCCAAAGGCAAAATATATTTATTGCGATATAAGGAAAAATTCGCATTTGGAAGAGGTTTTCGCGAGCGTGAGGCCGGAATACGTTTTACATTGCGCGGCGTTCGTGAGAGTTGAGCCATCGTGGACCGAAATAGAAAATTGTTATTCAACGAATGTTTTGGGCACCGTGAACATCCTTGAGATGTGCAAGAAGTTCGGGGTGAAAAAAATTGTTTATTCGTCTTCGTCGTCGGTTTATGGCAACGCGGAAGAAATGCCGATAAAAGAAACAGCCGAATTATTTCCGCTCAATCCTTACGGTTCATCAAAGCTTTTTGGCGAAAATGCCGTCAGGGAGTTTGTTCGTTTTTTTGGAATTCGCGCGTGCTCTTTGAGATACTTTAATGTTTACGGACCGAGATTGCCAAAAGACAGCCAGTACGGGGTGTTAATCGGAATTTTTTTGCGTCAATGGAAGAATGGAGAAAAGTTTACCGTTGTGCCCGACGGATACCAGAGAAGAGATTTCACTTGGGTTGGCGATGTCGTGAACGCCAATATCGCGGCTTTGTTTTCAAAAAAGGCCGAAAACGGCGAAGCGATAAATATCGGCGGCGGAAAGAATTATTCTGTGTTTGAGATTGGCTCCGTAATATCCGGCAGACCCGACTACAAATGGAAATTTTTGCCTAAAAGAAAAGGCGAGGCGAGAGTAACATTGGCTTCGCTTGACTACGCGAAAGAGCTTTTGGGTTGGGAACCGCGCGTGTCTCTTGAGGAGGGGATAGGAATTATTAAAAACAGTTCATAATTTTTACAACAGGATTTTTTAGAAAAAACCGTGGTTTTGAAGCCGCGGTTTTAAAATTTCGGAAGTTTTCCACAGCGCTATTGACTTTTTTAGTTATATTTGGTATACACGAAATATGTGAGCGACCTCCGCGAGGAGATCCTAACTATGTCGCGAAAAGACCTGATAATATCAGGTTTTTTCGTTTTTATCGTCTTGGGTTGTGTTCTTTTTGATTCTTTTTTGTTATACTGATTTTGGTATTAGTTTTTAGGCGGGTCAGAGAGCATATGGCGCTCACTAAAGACATAGTCAATGGAGTTAGCCTTCTCTGACCCTCTTAAGGACTAATACTTTCCATGCCGGAAATAAAGGAAAATGTGTCTCTGGCGCCTCTTACCACTTTTGGCATAGGCGGTCTGGCGCGTTATTTTGCCAAAGCAGGTTCGCTTGAGGAATTTAAAAAAATCGCGGAATTCGCCGGGGATAAAAAAATCCCCATTTTTGTTTTGGGCGGCGGTTCAAATATTTTGGTGTCAGATAAGGGTTTTTGGGGGCTCGTGATAAAAAACGAAATGAAAGGTTTTTCTTTTGACGGCGTTAGCGGTGAAGCGGCATCCGGAGAAAATTTTACCGCCTTCGCCAATGCTTCGGTGACGTCAGGGCTTAAGGGACTTGAGTGGGCGATAGGAATACCAGGGACCGTCGGAGGCGCGGTCGCAGGGAATGCCGGCGCATTTGGAAAAGATACTTCGGGAGTTTTTGCCGCGGCGGATATTTTTGATTTGGAAAGTTTTTCCGTCAAGAAAATGACAAAAAAAGAATGCGAATTTTCTTACCGGAATTCTTTGTTTAAGAAAAAAAATAATCTCATCGTTCTTAAAGCGTATTTTGTTTTTGAAAAAGCGGACGCGGCTGCGCTTAGAGCGGATATTTCCGCGTACGCCAAGCAAAGAGGGGGTTCATATACGCCCGGATGGAAATGCGCCGGATGTTTTTATAAAAACATAGGTTGGGATGATTTGGTTTTGGAGAAAAAAGAAATAATCAAAAATTTTCCGGAACTCGCGAAGTACGCCGACAAGCCGAAAATTCCGGCAGGGTTTCTGATAGAGGACGTCGGACTTAAGGGGTTCAAGATGGGCGGCGCCATGGTTTCAGATAAGCACGCCAATTTTATCTTAAATTCGGGAAAAGCCACTGCGGAAGAAATTATTATGCTTTCGGCGCTTGTGAAAAGCAGGGTAAGAAAGAAATACGGATTTACTCTTGAAGAAGAAGTGCAATTGGTGGGTTTTGATAATTAATCCCGACTTTTGTTAATATAATTATAATAACGAAGTCGCGGCCTAATGCTCGGCCGAGCACGGACTAGAGATCCTCGATTTTCTTAATTTTAATAATATTAATGTAAATCGGGACAAGTAAAAAATAATAAGTAATAATTTTTAGATAACGACGGAAAAAATAAAGAAAATAATAAATTTTAAGGTTTGTAGTAATAATACTTTTATTGAAAAAATTGCATTGGTGTATAAATTTATTATTTTTGCCATTAGTTGCTTGTACTGTTTTTAGTTTATTATTTTTGGTGTTTGATTTTTTTTCTTATTTATTTAATCGATATTATTTAAACTCCTTTTCTAATCCCGATCTTTTTAATCCCGGATTTAATTATCCTGTTCCAAATTTGATTATATTGACCGCTTTTTTGTTTGGTTTGTTGTTGTCAATTTGGTCTTATTATAAAGCGCGTAAATTGAATAATTCTTTGCATGTTTCGCTTTGTGTTTTTTCTTGCGTGTTCGCTTTGTCCATATGTTTGAGTGCTTGTTTTATGGCTATTTTATTTTTTGGTTTATAACTTTTTTAGTTGTTAATTAGCGAGTCATGATTTGTCCCAAGTGCAACAAAAAGTTTTGGTTTTCGAGATTGCCTGGCGCCAACCCGAATGATTTTAAGTGTCCGCATTGCGGGATCGGTCTTTTCCTCCCGAGCGTTATTGGGTTGAGATATTCTTCCAATTTTTGGAAATGGTTATTTTTTGTTACTGCTGTTTTTGGTGTTGTAGAGTATTTTTTGGGTAGCGGTTTTCTGACTGTAGTAATTATTTCAGCTGTTGTTTTGATTTTTTTATTTTTTCTGTTTTTTGGATAGAATCCCGCCGGTCGGTTATAAAAAGCGATATCGCGGAAAGTTTTGTAAATCAACAAACGGCAAATAAAAGCGCGCCACGCGCTTCGCAAAGTTTATTTACGAAAATTTTAAGAATAGTTATTTTGGCGGCATCGGTTGGAATATCAATATTTTTTCTGTTTAAAGAATATAAAGAAATTCAGGAATCAAAAAGAGAAAACGCCAGAAAATATGTCACGGAAAGCGTAATTATGATTAAATATTTTCTGGAGTCAAATGAAAAAGAAACCGGCAGGTATCCCGCGTCCTTATTCGGCAAATACGGCGATTTAATATTTTCCCATCACAAAATGTTTCCCTTAACCGTTGCAACCGAGAAAAAATATTTCGGCCGTTCCATCGAGCCCACTGATTACAAATACACAAGTGACGGCAATTCTTATGAATTATGTTTGGAGATAAATAATATAAAATATTGCGCTAAGAATAGCCGGTAAATTTATTTGTGTTTTTCATGTTGACATTAAACTTGGAAACTCTGTTTCCAAGTTTAATGTTTTTGCGGTACCTACTAAGTCGGACTTGGTAGGTATAAGTCCTTCGGACAAATGCAAAAAAATTCAACCTGCGGGTGGATATTTCCGATGGCGAAAGCGGGATACAAAACACAAAACACTCTTAATTCTTGATTCATAATTCATATTTCATGATTCATTTTTAAAGTTGTTTTTATTCAAAAAAGTATTAGAATCAGCATATGGCTTTTTTAAGCAAAATATTCGGTGACGCCAATGAAAAGTTCGTGAAAACCCTTGAACCGCTTGTTTCGCGCGTCAACTCTCTTG
>CAZVBU010000057.1:0-5347 GCA_964625935.1 uncultured Candidatus Saccharibacteria bacterium | reverse complement strand
GATTGGAACAGATAGAATGCGCCCAAAAAATGGATACTTCCCAGAGCACCTTTCAGAGGATTTTGTCCGAAGCCAATAGGAAAGTCGCCGACGCCATAATAAACGGCAAGGCGATAAAGATAGAAAAAAATTGAAGCGTGACGGGCGGAATGTGTTTGAATAATATGCGCGCTAGCCGGTTAGGAATAATAAACGGAGAATAAGAAAACCGTCCTGAGCTTGCCGGGGGCGGTTTTTTTGTATTTTTTAAATTTTTAGATATTTTAAACACGACTTCGCGCACTTATTTGCTATCGCTGGTAAGTGCGCGTTTCAGAAGTATCCGTTAATTAATATCAATCAACAGACAACTAGTAAAGTATTTTTTTCTTTATAATTTCTCGCAGTTTTTCTTTTGCGTTTAGATCCAAGTCGTATTTGACTCTCGTGTAGGGTTTATTGATTTTTATGAACCTGCCGAGGTTTATCGGCGTCCCTATTACAACGGCGTCGCACTTTGTTTTGTTTATCGTTGTTTCAAGGTCTTTTATCTGTTCTTTGCCGTATCCCATTGCCGGTAAAAGCACTCCTATTTCCGGATAGTGTTCGTAGGTTTCTCTGATTTTTCCCGTGGCAAACGGGCGCGGGTCCACAAGTTGTCTTACTCCGGCCCTTTGCGCTGCCACCGTGCCGGCGCCGATTTTCATTTCTCCATGGGTGAGCGTTGGGCCGTCTTCCACGATAAGCGCGTGTTTGTCTTTGATTATTGACGGATTTTCTATTTCAAGAGTTGATTCCGCTTTTATTACGACTGCTTTTGGATTAAGTTTTTTCGCGTTTTCAAGAACAATATTTATGTCGTGTTTTTTAGCCGAGTCAGTTTTGTTTATTATTATCACATCTGCTGAGCGGAAATTAACTTCGCCGGGGTAGTAGCCGGTTTCATGCCCCGGTCTTAAGGGATCGGCAACCGTGATATTCAAATCCGGTTTATAAAAAGACATGTCATTATTTCCTCCGTCCCAGATTATGACCTCGGCTTCTTTTTCGGCCTCTTTCAGTATGGCTTCGTAATCAATCCCAGCATATATTACACTCCCCATCGCGATATGCGGTTCATACTCCTCCATTTCTTCTATGGTGCATTTGTATTTCTCAAGGTCGGATATTTCCGCGAACCTCTGGATTTTTTGCTCTTCAAGGTTGCCGTAGGGCATGGGGTGTCTTACGGATACCGTTTTTTTCCCTTCTTCTTTGAGTATTTCAACGATGCGCCTTGTAGTTTGGCTTTTCCCGCATCCGGTCCGCACGGCAAGAACGGATATCACGGGTTTTGAGCTTTGAAGCATCGTGTGTTTTCCACCAAGCATTGAAAATTTCGCGCCCGCCGCCATCACGCGCGACCCTATGCGCATAACGACCGAATACGGCAAATCGCTGTATGACAAAACGCATTCGTCGGCTTCGTATTTTTCGATTATTTTTTCCAGATTTGCTTCGTCTTCTATCGGTATGCCTTGAGGATACAAAGGACCGGCGAGAGACGCGGGGTATTTTCTTCCGGCGATATCGGGTATTTGCGCCGCGGTAAAAGCGACGACTTTGGTATTTTCGTCGTTTTTATAAACGGTATTGAAATTATGAAAATCACGCCCCGCGGCGCCCATGATAACCACTTTCCATTTTTTTTGAGCCATAAAAATTTTATTAATTTTTATAAAAAAAGTTTAGAACACTCTTGTGTTATTATAGCAAAAATTCGCCCATGGGCGAATTTGTTAATTTTGCTTTAACGCGTATTCTGAAAGTGTTTTTATATTCAGAAGATTTATTTTTTATTCTTTTCTCAAGCGGGATTTTTCCCGGCGTTTCCGTGCAAAGCGATATTTTCGCGCGTTTATGCGTGAAAAGATAATCTTCAAAGGACTGGTCGTGTTCATTTATTATAAGACCGTCTTCGTCGGTTTTTAGCCTTCCTATCGTTTTGCTTTTAAAAATTTTCGCGTATTTTTTGTCTTTATCCGTCATTTTTTTGTAAATATCCGTTGGTCTGCTTTCAAAAACAAAAGCGTAGAATTCTTTGTTTGTTATTTCTTCGTGAAGCGATAAGAAAACTTCGAATTTCAGTTTTTTTATGTCATTCAAGAATATTTTTATTTCTCCGAATTTTTTGCTTTTCAGTACGCGTTTGTTTATTGTGTTGAGTTGGCTATTGTCGTCGTCGTAACGCTGTTTTAAATCAAAGCCGGTCGGGTTTATCACTGGGTATATTCTGTAACGGATATTTTTATTGAAATATTTTTTCGGATTTTTTAGAGCGTGGAGTATGGAAAACGGACCGGCGATTTCTTCGCCGTGTATTCCGGCGACGACGCAGAAATTTATTTTAGCTTTCGGATTTATAGTCAGTCGGTAAAGCGGTTCTTTCATGCCGGTTTTTTCGAATTTTTCCCAGCCGATTATTTCATTTTGTATTTTATGTTTTTTCGCGAACTTAAGAAGCTCGGAAAGATATTTTCCGTAGGAATACGAAGGGTATTTTGTTATATCGGCGGTCATGTGCGGTTGTTTTTTGCAATAAGGCGCGGGAGAACCCGCTAATTTGGGCATAAACCGGTCAGAGGGGATGAGATTTGAACCCAAGTATACAAGACAGAAACTTGGCGGAGGGGGCGAGATTCGAACTCGCGAGGCCATTACTGACCTAACGGTTTTCAAGACCGTCCCTATCAACCGCTCAGGCACCCCTCCGCCAAGTTTCTGTCTTTTTAATTTTTAAATACCAGTTTTCCCGATGTTTTGTTTGCGGCAATTAATTATTGAAATTGGGACTATGATTCGCGGGCAATCGCTTCGCTCTTGCGCTAATCGGGAGCAAGACCGTCCCATTCAACCCTGCCTGCCTACCGATAGGTAGGGCAGGCAGGCGCTCAGGCGCCCCTCCATATTTTAGTTAATAGTTAATAGTTTACAGATGTTAGTTTGTCTGTTGAGTGTGGCTTGATGTCTGCCAACTATCAACTAAAAGCTATCAATTCTCAGCTTGTTTTAGTCGGCAAGTGTTCCTCGGGCTTCATTATTTCTTGCGTGTGTCTGGGCGCGATTATAAGAAGGTAGATGATTTCAAGAATCGCCATTGTGTTTATTACGAGAAGCGCGATAAACCAGTATTTTTGTCCCAAACGCGCCGCTTTCCAAAGAGCCGCGCCTTTCCATGGCATAACCCAAAGAATCAATGCCGCGATAATCCAAGGGTTTGTTAAAGTTGTTAATATTTGCTGTTCTGTCATACGGCTTTAAATATAGCATAAATCGTTGTTTGCCGCCAGTGTTTTTGTTTGACCGAATCCGCGTTTGGATCGCGGCCGTATTTTTATTTTCAGTATTTTGGGGACGTATTTGGAATATGCAAGAATTTTTTTGAGACGGCGGATGGCGAGAGATTCGTCGCTTTTTTACGGGAGTTAATTATGCTAAAATGGTAAAAGTCAACAAACAATTAATTTATAACTAATAAAATTGATATTATGAAAGCATTTTTTAGGAGAAGGGCTGTTATCGGTGTCATCGTAGCGGTCGCGTTGATTGTTGCCGGATATTTTATGTTTGGCGGCGATAAAGCTCCCGGCTACGATATCGCCGTTGTTGAGAAGGGCGATATTTCTCAAGAAGTAAGCGTTACCGGGCGCGTGGAGCCGGCGGAAGATGTTACTTTGGCTTTTGAAAAATCCGGTCGGGTCTCTAAAGTTTATAAAAATGTCGGCGATACGGTAAAGGCGGGCGATGTTTTGGCTGTTTTGGACAACTCCGATTCTTCCGTCGATTTGGAGCAGGCGTTGGCGGCGTTAAAGGGCGCCGAAGCGCAATTGAAGCAATTTGAAGCGGCTTTGGCGACTCAGCGGGCGAAGCTTGATGAATTGAAAAAAGGAACAAGGCCGGAAACGATTGAAATTTACCGTTCCAGGGTGTCAAACGCTGAAGTCGCCGTGCTTGAAGCGGAGAAATCCCTTAAGGATAAAATCGGAGACGCTTATACAAAATCGGATGACGCGATAAGAAATAAGGTTGACCAGTTTTTTTCCAATCCGCGGGGATTCAATCCTCAGCTGAATTTTATCTTGACCGATTCGGCTTTGAAGTGGGACATAGAAAACGGAAGGGGGCAGATTGAAAAGACGCTGGTTCTTTGGGCTGTTTCTCTTGAGGGTTTTTCGGGTTCTTTTGACTTGGACAAATACAGGATTGAAGCGAACGCGAATTTGTCTTCCATCAAATCTTTTTTGGATAAAGTTTCTTTGGCGGTCAACAGTTTAACGCCTTCGGGGACGCTGACGCAAACGACGATAGACACATGGCGCGCCAATGTTTCCACGGCGCGCGCCAATATAAATTTGGCAATCACCGCCTTGGTCGCCGCGGAAGAAAAATATAACACTTCGGTTACGTCTCTTAACTTGGCGAAAAACGAGCTTTCTCTGCAGGAAGCCGGCGCGACCGCGGAACAGATCGCGGCGCAGGAAGCGGCGGTAAAACAGGCGGAAGCGAATGCCGATTCTCAGAGGGCGCAGATAATGCAGGCGCAGGCGAAAGTTTCTTCGGTTCAAGTGCAGTTGAACAAGGGCATTTTGCGTTCCCCTATAGACGGCGTGATTACGAAGCAAGATGCCAAAAACGGACAGATGGTTACGGCAAATGTTGTTTTGGTTTCGGTTATTTCCGAGGCGGATTTTGAGGTGGTCGCGGATATTTCCGAAGCCGATATAGCAAAAATAAAAATAGGGAACATGGCGCGATTAACGCTTGACGCCTATGGCGACGATGTTATTTTTCGGGCGAAAGTGGTAAAGATTGACCCCGCGGAAATAATTAAAGAAGGCGTCGCCACCTATAAGACCACTTTGCAATTTGAAGAAAAAGACGGACGCGTAAAATCCGGGATGACCGCGAATATTGATATTGTCACTTCCGAGAAAAAAGACGCTTTGAGTTTGCCGTTTCGCGCCGTTTTGGTTTCGGGCGAAAAAAGATATGTTAGAACGCTTGATGGAGAAAGCATAATTGAAAAAAATATAGAGACGGGCATTAGGGGTTCAAACGGGAACATAGAAATAGTAAGCGGTTTAAGAGAAGGCGAGAAAGTCGTAATTTATAAAAGTGATAAATAATTTCCTGGGGCAAGGTGTCGGAAAAATTTTATGGCGCTTATTGAAGTAAAACATCTGGAAAAAATTTTTACGGATTCAGACACTCCGACGAACGCGTTGCGCGGAGTAACTTTCAATATAGAAGAAGGGGAGTTTGTCGCGATCATGGGGCCGTCGGGCTCGGGCAAATCCACGCTTCTTCATATTTTGGGTTATTTGGACAG
>CAZVBU010000056.1:0-5406 GCA_964625935.1 uncultured Candidatus Saccharibacteria bacterium | reverse complement strand
AATAAATAGTTTCCGTTATCCAGAAATACGTGCTTAAAACCGCGGTTATGAAAAATTTTATCGCCTCATGGTGTTTTTTAAACAGAGCATCCATAAGTTTAATTTTAATATAAAAACTAAAAATAAAAAAACCACCACGAGCGATTTTGTAAAGCGAACGGCGACAAATCAATACCCCAACAAACTTGAGAATGTTGGGGTATTGATTTAAAAATATACGGAAGTTTTAAGCTGAGTCTAAATATACCATGTCTAATCGTAAGGATCCGCAAGATTAATAAATAATTTCCACAACAATAACAATACAAATATAATTATGAAAGCCCACGTAACCGGTCCGAGATGAAACAAAGAAGAACGCTGTACGTTTTGTCCATCTTGTTTTTGGGGTATCATTGACGCTATCGCGAAAAGCAAACCAACAAAAAATATTACTATCTCAAACAAAAAACCAAAACAAGCCTCGTCGGGAACAAGAGAACAACTGCCGGGAAAAATATATCTTTCAAAACATAATGAAAAACAGCGCCCAAAAAACATACCGCAATACTTATTATAAGCAACCCCCGGCTTGATATTTTCTTATTTAAATTCATACATTTTTATTTTACCACATTTTATCACAACCGTAAAAACCAAAAAACGCCGAAACTTCATAAAACAACATTCCAACATTCTGCAAAATGTTGGAATTGGTGATGTAAGGTACCCCGAATTTCGGACGCTCGTTGTGCAAACGGCGTCTTTAAAAGTGAATACCTCGCAGGGACCAAAACAAAAGAGCGATAATAATTCGCTCTTTTGTTTTGGTCTTTTGTCGGACACTTGGGTCGCGCCGATAAAAAAACATCGATGCGGTGTTTTTTGGGCGAAGTTCGAACTCGCGATGCCTTTCGACATACCTGCCTACCGGCAGGTATGTCTGCTCTCCCGATAATTTATTTTCTTTACGGCGGAGAGGGCGAGATTCGAACTCGCGATGCCTTGCGGCATATCCGCTCTCCAAGCGGACGCACTCGGCCACTATGCGACCTCTCCATAAAAATATAATAGCCGATTTTTAGAAAAATAAAATAGCGCCATTTCGCCAAAAAACAAAAAGGCGGATATCTCCGCTCGCTTTTGTTTTTGAATATAAAAAATCAAATGAAAAGCGTCCCGCACGCTGGCGCGACGCTTACTTGGCGATTATTTTCGCCACAGTATAAAAAATTGGCATCAGGCGAGATCCGTGGGATCGAGACAGCTTAAATCTTCAACAAAAGTCATGCTCTGAGGGGTCACATCGGTTTTTTTATTCAGCTTCCTCATCCCGACATCAAGTCTGTCGTTATAAAAATCCTCTAGCATTCTTTTGGCTTCATTCGCCCAAATTCCTGTTTTGACATTGTGCTTCGCGCACAACCCCAGAAATCTCCTGCCGGATTCAAACTGAACAATAAGTCCGCAAACCGACAAAGAAATACCTTCGCAAGAACAATCGACATTCTGAAAATCAAAACGTTTTTTTTGCAACACGCGATTCCTTTCGTTTTTCAAAAAACAAACGAAGCAGAACCTGTCCGTTACCTGATATGGCAGAGAAACCCCGCTCAATCTTTTGATAACCGGATTTTCCCCGGCCTTTTTTATTATTTCCGATTCTTTTACTTTTTCAATCCAATGATTGAATCTCGCAAGCAGATTTTTAAACATAAGGCACCTCGCCAAAAAAATATTTTAAAAAAAATATCCGGCAATACAGACCGGAAAAAATCAAAGAACCTGACTATTTGTTGTATTTTATATCTTTTTTGGCTACTTGTCAATATCCATATTCTCATCCGTATATTCTTCACCCGCTCCGTTTTCTAAACCTTTTTTCGCCCATTCAACAGCAAGCCAATTGATGAAAGCGAAGCTCGGATTTTTTTCAGGTTCCATGACCTCTTCATTTTGAGCGCTTGCCGCAAGCTCCGCGAAAACATTTCTCTGGTATTCGCTCAAAATTCTGAATTTATCCGATTCGTCTAATCCTCCTTCCGCAAATTTTTCGTAAATCTCCAAATCTCGCGAAGACAAACTGTCGGGGTTGAAACTCAACAACGCGTTCTCGCGGATACCACCTTCTCTTTTGCCGTCAAGAGAAATCCTGCTTATTATTTCATCTTGCATTTGTCTTATCTTTTCCCGCAAAACATCGTGCCTGTCTTCGGCTAAAATTTCATCTTTTTTTATTTCTTCACTGTTTATTTCAAGCATTTTATTTTATAAAAAATTAGGCCACAAAATTTTTAAATGCGAAGACGGACTTCGCATTTCGTATTTTAAATATGCATTTCCCTCAAACGCTTGACTCTTTCCGTAACGGGGGGATGTGTCATAAAAAGTCCCGCGGCTTTTTTGCCGAAAACGCGCCTCGGTTCGGCAATCCACAAATGATTGGTCGCTTTATTGGCAAACTTCAAAGGATTCGGATCGCTTGAGATTTTTTCAAGCGCGCGCGCGAGCCCTTCGGGATATCGCGTAAGAAGCGCGCCCGAAGCATCGGCAAGATATTCCCTTTTTCTTGAAATGGCGAGTTGAATCAGAGTGGTGGCTATCGGCGCCAAAATCGCAAGAGCCACGCCGGCTAAAATAAGATACGGATGCCCGCCACGGTTGCTGCCCCTGTCTCCGTCCATTCTCCCCCACCACATTGAACGCATGAAAAAATCGGATATAAGCGCGACAAACCCGACCAAAACCACGACAACTGTCTGTAAAAGCATGTCTTTGTTTCCAATGTGAGAAAGCTCATGCGCCACGACTCCTTCAAGTTCCGGTTTTTCGAGCTTCGCCAAAAGACCGGTTGTAACCGCCACAACGGCGTGTTCGGCGTCACGTCCCGTGGCAAAAGCGTTCGGCGACATATCTTCAACTATATAAAGCTTCGGCATGGGCAAGCCGGAAGCAATCGTCAGATTTTCAACCAGATTATACAAATCGCGCGCGCTTTCTCTTTTTACTTCTTTCGCGTTTGCCATGGCCAAAACGATTTTATCCGAATACCAATAGCTTATAACGCTCATAAGCGAACTGAATATCACGGCGATAAGGACAATCCCGGGATTTCCGTAAATGCGAGAAAAAACCCAGCCGATAGCTATGACAATAACCAAAAACAAGCTGAAAAGAAGCCATGTTTTTCTGATATTCGATTCCTGGTGAGTATAAAGTGTCATATTCCCAACTTAAGATAAAAAGTTGTTAGTTTACAGTTGATAGTTTAGCGATATTTTAACATCCCCGCAACTATACCACAGAATTACGAATTAAGAATTATGAATTAAGAAGCAGACCGATTATACATAATTCCTGATTCTTAATTCATTATTCATGATTCGTGGCACGCCCTAGCTCGCTCCCCCTCCTCCGCCACCGCCTCCTCCACCGGCTCCCCCGCCTCCTCCGGAGGCTCCTCCGCCGGCTCCGCTTGAAGAAAAAGCGGAAGAAAAACTCGAACTTAACGAAGAAGAAAAGGCCGACGCTGAAAATCCCGACGGACCGCCCGAAGAAAAAAACGAAGAATGAGAACCGGCAACACCTCCGTACCACTGAGGTTGACTTAGATTCATCGCGTCAAAAGCGCGCGCCCATTTTTTCTCAATACCGAATATCATGGCGTAGGGCAGATATTTTTCAAACATATCGGGAGTAAGATTTTGCATTCTATATCTTTCCGCGGTTTCCAAATAAAGCTTAAATCCGAGCCAGTCCTCTTTCAAAATCCTCCCGCCATGAGAAAGACGCGCTTCGTATTTTATGAATAAGTAAATCCCCGCGGAACAAAAAACAACGGAAATTAAGAAAAAAACCCACTGGTTTGAAAATAAAACCCCAGCCACGGCCCATAAAACCGCCAATAAAAAAACAAATACCGCTATCAAAATAGTTCTTTTGTTCTCGTCAAATAATTTTTTTTCAAAAGCGCCCGTGTCCAAATCGGTTTCTTTGAGAAGTTTTTCTTTCAGATGTTTCATATTTTCGTAAATAACCTGCGATTTCGCCCGCTTTGAAAGCTTCTTCATTTCTTTTGTGGAAAAATAATTTCCCGAACCCATTATTTTGAAAAGTATCAACAAAAACTCCCTTTCGTAACCCTCAAGGCGCGGGTCGGTTTCATAATCTTTCGTTTTTTCTATTGTGTATTCTTTGGGAATTAATCCGCGAAAAGAATAACCGGCACCCGAAAATTTCTTATGCAAAATACTGCCCACCAAAAATACAACAATCAAGAAAAAAATAAATGAACCGGCGCTTTTCGTATAAAAACTGAAATCTGCCGTTAACCCCAAGAAAGACCAACCGATAAAAATTATAAAAATAATGCCGAAAATAACGCCAATTTTTGAAAAAGCAGATACTTCGTCCTCTTTAATTTTCACATACCCTCTCACTGCCAAATCAACAATTGTCGCCGCCCACGTCTTATTGCTTATTCTTTCTTTGCAAACCAACTCCGCCATCGCGGGTCGCAAATTTTTCGGCGGCTCGTACTGGGGAATAATTGTCCCTCTTCCTTTAGGCATTTTTTCGGTCACATACCAATAAATAACCGCCCCAGCAACGGAAAAAAGAATTATCAGAGCGCCAAAAACATAACCCAAATTAAGAAAAAACCAATCTTTAAAAAATGCCGTTTGCGACACCGCGCCCTTGGGCCAACCCACGGCTATGGTTACCTGATTTTGGGGCGGAATGTCTCCCACTCTAAAAACCGCTCGTCTGTTGTCCAAAACAGAATAGCTTTTGCCCGTGAAAGCTATCTCCGGCGGAATATTCAAAAAAGTGTCGTCCGACAAATAAAAAGAAACGCTTATCGAATCTTTTGTAAAATTATTTTCGGGAAGAAAAACAACCGCGTCCGCGAGGCGCACGGGCACGGAATAATCCGTCAAAAGATTCCAATATAATTCATCCTTATCATTTAAAAAAGTTATGCCTCCATGAACTTTATATCTCAAAATCCAGGGATAAGCCGTGTCTTTCAAGTTGTAATACCACTCGATTATTTTTTCCCCGTTCTGTTCAAAAACGGTATATTTGCCCCAGCTCGCCGGGTCTTCTTTCGTCAATCTTCTACCGCTATAAATAAGCGCCTGATTTGTTTTCCCGTCGACGACACTAATATCCGTGATATCAGATATGTCCTTCAGAAGAATATTGCGCCATCCCTGATGATACTCCCCCGAATAATTGAAATTCTGCCGTTCTTCCACGTCAAAAGTGGAATCGGAATTTATTCTTATGGTGTAGGAAATTGAATCGTAGTAATAACTCCGTTGTTGCGCGAAAACTTCAGCGCGCGACAAGAAAAACGACAAAAACAAAGCGCTGAAGAAAAAAGCTTTTTTCATATTTGGAGTTAAGAAATACGATTTAAGG
>CAZVBU010000055.1:0-5517 GCA_964625935.1 uncultured Candidatus Saccharibacteria bacterium | reverse complement strand
AAAAAATAAAAATCCCGCAAAAAACGGGATTTTAATTCGCCAAAACGCGCTAAACCACCTTATTTCTGTTTTTTAATTTTTAAGCAAAAAATTCCTCGCTTTCTCCCTTACTGCCAAAAAATCACGCGGCGTCTGCGGTTTGCGCAATTTTTCAAAACCGAAATCATGCATTTCGTTTTTTATAACCTGCGCCCTAATGCGACTTGGCGGATGATCTATCATAAAAATCGTCCCCTCCGCCTCTTTTTCTTTTTTACTATCTTCAAGCATATCGTTAACATCGTCAATAGGATTAAAGCCGGCCTTCATCGCAACGCGCGCGGAAAAAATATCCGCCTCAAATTCATTCATCTTTATAAAAAAAGGCAAATCTTCGTCTTCTCTCCGTTCAAGCCGTTCCAAAAGAAGCTTTATTTTATCTTTACGAGATTTGTCGCCGAACCACCCTGAAGAAACGGAGGCATAAGCCTCTTCAATAATTTTTTTCTCGAGAGAAATCAATTCTTTTTCGGTTAGAACGGCGGATCTGTGACGCAAGGCCGTATGCCCTATTTCGTGCCCCAAAGCAGAAACCAGCTGGTCTTCGGAACGCGCTTCAGCAAGATAGCCGAAACTCACCAAAATTATCCCGCCGCCCAAAGCATAAAGGTTTTTTCTGGAATCATCAAAACAATAAACGCGATAATTGAAAACTTTTCCGTATTCCGGCAAAAACGGAACGAGCTTCTCAACAAGACCGTTGAGATATTTTTCTATTTGAGCGTCTCTTGCAATATTGGAACGCTTAAGCCCGGAAAAAATATAATTTTCCGAAAAATTCCTGAAAATTTCATCGCCATTTCTTATATCTTCCTCAACGGTAAAAAAATTAGCCGAAGAAGGACCGAGTTGTTCCGGAATGCCGAAAGTGAGACAAACATCGCCGTTTTTACTTCTTCCGCATCCGTCAAAAAGAAAAAAACCGCAAAAAAACAAAAAAACAGCAAGAAATCTTGTAAAAATCTTCATCGCGATCTCCTCGCGAAAATTTATCAAAAAACTTTAAATTCCTGATTTAGAAATAACACAATAAAAATTTAAAAACAAGCAAAAATACTCCGCTTTAAACGGAGTATTTTACGGTAACATTCGGCCAAAAAATTATTTTTTTGAAAAAACGGAAAAACGCGTAAAAAAGGGGCCGGCTTTTTTGAAAAAAGAAGGTATCGCCATTGAAAAATCAACAAGCTTTGACAAGAAAATACGGACCACGGGTATTGCGCCCATCGCAAATACCCATACAAGAAAAACAAAACCCGGCGCCGAATTCTGCGCTTTATCGGAAAAAACGAGCAGAAAAATCCAAAAAAAAGTAAAACAAAGAGCCGCTTTCCCCTGGAATAAAAAAACCTTGTCGGATTCGCCGTGGCTCATCAAGCGCTCTTCCGGATCCATTCTGAAAATGCCCGCCAACAAAAAAGAACAAAACCAAAAAAACAAAACCATAAAAACAGAAGCCCAAATCTTCGGCGAAAAAGAAATAAGGTAGCCAAAAGTCAAATAGCATCCGGTTAACATCAAAGCGCCAAAAATCTGCCTTACCACGACAAAAAATAATCCGAAATCAAATGGCACACCATAAATCTTCTTGTCCATCGTGTTTCTCCTTGCCGTTTTTTCAATTAAAATCCGAATTCAGAATCGCACAAAAAACAAAAAACATCAAGAATGGATGCCGACAGAAACTCCAAAATAAAAAAGTCCGCCTTGGACGGAAAACCAAGAAAAAAAAATTATACTTCATTCATGCCTATGCAGGGTCTGACAAATATTCCTGAATCGTAAAGACTGACGCCGTACATGCCGTTTCTGTTATTCAATAATTTCGGAAAACGGCTGTTGTCCACCGATAAAATAGGGGTATTCTTTATTTTGCTTCTTATCTTTTTCAACGCCGAAAGTTTCTGCATGTCATCAACAGTTGACGGACATCCGCCTTCATCAATACTGTCAACAATAGAATCGTCGACAATTCCTTTTTCGCCACCGAATTCTTTATTTATTTCTTCCTCAAACCGCACGCTGTCAAAATCACATTTTTCTTCACGCGAAGAAAAAATATATTTTTTATCCAAATAATCTTTAATCCCCGCGAAGTGGTTTTTTTCGTCAACGCATTCAATCGTTCTGCCACAATCGCGCGATGACAAAAAACCGACGCTACCTCCCGTTTTTTTAAGATAATCCAAAACCGGGACAAGTGATAGCCTCAAAATGGTTTTTGGATTACCGGCTTTGTCGTTGACACGGCTTCCGATGGTTTCGTTTATATCAAAAAGAGTCAAAAATTTTTCCGCGCCGGATCTTTTTATTTTCCTCGCTTCCGAAACAACCGCAAGAAAAAATTCTTTTTCGCGTTCAAATGTTAATTTTTTTATCCTTTCCGCCTCGACATCATCCCATCTTTCTTTTTTCTTTATTTTTTCAAAATCAAAAATTTCTCCGAAACGGAGCGCGATATTGAATTCGTTTTCTTTCCATAATTCTTCGGGCGTTTTTTCCACAACTTCCGGCATCACGGATTTCTCGATTTTTTCCGCGCCCCCGCCTTCCTTAAAAAATTTTTCGAACGGATTGAATATCTTATTCAAACAACGTTTCTTTCGGATCGTTTGCCGTGTCAAAAATCATTTTCTTATAAACCCTTCTCGTGGTCTCGACATCGCGTTTGCAATAATCCAGTATCTCTTTTACCCTGTCCTGCTGATAAAAAGAATAAACCTGAGAACCGTCTATGCCGTCCTTGGGCGACGGTATTCCCAATGCCAAAGCGAGATTCTCGAGTCCTATCATGGGTCCGGACCATTTATTCCACTCGCGCGCCGTATCGTATATCGGGTTACTTCTATATCGGGCGAAATTCAGTTCCTTCAAAGGTCGCACTTTATTTACCACCGAACGCTGGTATATAAAACGCAAATCAAAATCCATAACATTGTGCCCGATAAATAAATCGATGTTTTTGGCGATATCCCAGAATTTCTGGAGCATTTTTTTCTCGTCGCCGTTTTCATATAAAATTTCCGTGGGTTCGTCGTTTAAAGCATAGCCGATACACAATATTCTGCCGAAAGCGCCGTCAAAAGAAGTGCCCAGAAGATACTGCTCAAAATCGTCGTCGCCGTCGTGGCGTTTTTGCTTGGCGCGGTTTTTTCGAAAAACTTTCCTTAAAAGGTCGTGTTTTTCTTCACCCGCGGGTAGAGTTTCTATATCCAAATATAATTTATTTTGCATTTTTTCATATTAGCAGATTAAAAAAATATTGTAAAAACGGCTTTATTTATAACTATTTTACTATTGATTTTTTTATTAAAATATGGTATAATAAAAAAAGTAACATGTGACAAATAAAAATACAGGGAGAACGACAACCGAAAGGAGCTTCTCATGAGCAAGAAAAACGACCGTCTTTACGGATGGAGGTACTTTTTCAAAATGGCGGCTATGGTTCTCGGTTCCGTGGCCGCCCTATGCACATTGTCGTATTTGCATATGGGATAGTCTTTGCCGGTTTTTCGTCGGCTGACAATCCCCCGCTCTTTCGCCCGCTTCAAAGCGGGCTTTTTTTATTATTTTTATGCCGCTCTTAAAATTATTTTTATCAAAAAAATTTTTTATTTTTTATATCAATATGCCCCCCGCCGCCTTTACAGGCGGGGGTTACCGCAAATTTAAATAAAAATTAAACAACCGGTGCGATCGCACTTTTTGTTTAATTTTTTTTAATAATACCCTGCCGACAATTTCCAAAAAATACAAATAAAAAACTTGCCCTAGCCGAAACCAGTGATCGCCGGTAAACGCAGAAAAAAAATACAAAAACAAAAAACGCCCGCCAAAACAGCGAACGTTTTTATTTTTTAAAAAGAACTTACGAATTTCTATAATATTCCGCCAGCTTAAAAATATCGCAAACCGGAATACTGTGGTCAACAAACCACAGCGCGTAGACATGCGAAATTTTTTTTGAGTGGGCATTGGCAAACATCACCGCATCGTGCTTACTTCTGAAATAAACATGGATATCATTCTGTCGCAATAAATCACATTCCACAAACCATTTTCCCGCCGGTTCTTTGCTAAGAACTCCGATAATCAGTAGCAAATTTACCATGCCGATAAAAGTGTTGGGATACCGTTTACACTTTGCGACAAAATAATCCCAGTCGATTTTCAACCCGCCCATATCCAAGGCAATGGCCTTGTCAATCGTTATCAACTTATCTTTGTAGCGGTCAAAAACTTTTACCGTCCGTTTTTGGGCGCAATCGGCGCATTCAACCATGTGTCTTAAAACTTTGAAATCAAGACCGCCGTGCCCAAAAGAAACAAGCGCGGAAGAGTCGTCTATCTTCTTATTGCACTTCTTACAAAGCTCACTCATCATTTTTCTCCTCATTGCGGCCGCCGAGGGACAGTTCATCTTTTCCCGAAAATTTTTCAACAAATTCCCTGATATCCTTATCCGGATCGCCGCCAAGTTCTTTGAATCTCTGTTTCATTTGAATAAAATTATCAAAAGATCTAACTTCGGATTGATGGCACGGCGAGCAAAAATGATTTTGACGTTTTTTATAATTTTTAATCCATTCCTTATAGGCGAGAAAAAGCAGTATTTCTCTTTCAGCGGAAGTAATCCAAAGAAGCTCTTCAATAACCCGAACCCTTCGCCTTAAAAATTTGGCTTTTTCCAATATTTCCGCGTTCAATTCATCCAAAGGCGCTTTGTTTTGCCAGACAAAAAAATCGTATTCCAAAAGAATTTTTCTGTATTTTCTCAATAATTTTTCCGAATCAAAATTCATATCAATCCCCTGTCATCGTTTTTTTTGTTTTCCAAAACCTGTTTTTTGTCGTAAAAATCGCCGACAAAAAACACCGACCAGCCGTAAAGCGTTCTCCCGTAGGCGCGCTTCGCGTATCCAAAAACATCTTCTTCGCGCAAAAAAAACAAAATATTCCCGCCATCGTCTCTCGGTCCCATAAGCATACCGTCGTCTCCGGCTATTACCCATTTATTTTTCATTATTGCCGACAAAAAACCGGCGGCCTTAAGAATATCAAGAATTTCTTTCTGTTTCCGACCATCGCCGTGCTTCACCGCTTTTGACAAATAAATATCCTGACAAAAAGAAAAATAATAATCCCAATTTATTCTAACGCGGTCTTTTGAAACAAAAAAAATACCATGCCGGTGTTTTTCATATATGCCGACAAATTCTTTTTTGACGCATTCTTGACACTCATTTGGACCTTTAAAAACGAGGAGTTATCCCCCCGCGTTCAAAAAAAAAAAAAAAAAAAAACATAATCCGCTTTCCCCGTGTCATTTTGACGGCAAACACAACAAGAGTATTCCCTGGTGATGTCCACAAGCGCCTCCTCGTTTTTACGTTTTCAAAAAACTTATTTTTACTTTCTATAAAATAATACAAAAAAGACCGTGCGTCAATCACGCGGCTCCTCTCGCAGAGAACG
>CAZVBU010000054.1:0-5543 GCA_964625935.1 uncultured Candidatus Saccharibacteria bacterium | reverse complement strand
TTTCTCCGATAAGATACGGATACTTCGCGTAAACCGGCTCCTTGGGCTTCCCAAAAGACGGAGGCATAAAAACCGGATCAAAAATTCTTCCGCGATACCGCGACAGATAACCGCGCTCTATTTTTTTCATAATTGAAGCGATGTCCGCTCCGCCGTAAACCAAAATAAGCGCGTTTGACGGCTGATAGGTCTTTTCGTGAAAAACCTTGAAATCGTTATAATCAAGTTTCGGGATAAAATCGGGATCGCCCCCGGAATTGAAAGAGTAATTGCTGTATCCATTGAAAAGAGTTTTTCTCGCCATTTCAATAAAAAATCTTTCCGGATCGGAATAAGCGCCTTTCATTTCATTGTAGACGATGCCTTTTATCTTGAGCGCGCTTGAAGCATCACCGGGCTTTTCAAAACCCAACCGATGGCCTTCCCGCAAAAAAGATAACCTGAGAAGACGGGGCCTGAAAACGGCATCAAGATAAACTTCCATCGCCTTCACGAGCGCTTTTTCACTGATGGAAGCAACGGGATAAAGCGTCATGTCGTCATAGGTAAAAGCATTCGAAAAAGAAAGATAAAACACTTTCGCGAGCTCAAAGAAAATATCTTTTACCGGCCACCTTTTGGAACCGTCCAAAACGGTATGTTCCAAAATATGCGCCATGCCGGTATTGTCGCGGGGCGGCGTTCGAAATCCTATCGTAAAAAGTTTTTCTTCGCTTTTCGCGTCCACATGCAGAAGCTGGCACCCCGTTTCCGCGTGCCTGAAAAGATGCGCTTTAAATCCAAATTCGGGAAATTCCCTGCTTTCAACCAAATCAAAACCCCAAAGAGAACCTTTTGCCATCGCTGTTTTTCCCTCCTGTCGCGCCGAAAAAGACGCGGTTTAAACATTTCAGCCGATTGTTTATATGTCAAAGAAAATTGTCCCCCTGTTATCTTTAATAGCGTGAAAAAAGAGCAAGGTCAACACCCGAAAAAAACCGTTCTCTTCGCGAAGAGAACTCTGCGGGTAAAAGCCGGCGGGTTTTCTTCGAAGAAAACCCGCCGGCATAATACAATAAATTTTCCGAATTCTATATTCTAAATTCTAGGTTTACACGCACATTCCCCATCCGCAAACCGAGCAAAAAACACACCCCTCCTGATAGGTAAGTTCCACTTTGCAACTCGGGCAATGAGTCGGCTTGCCGCCGCCGGAAACCCCCTTCACTCCGTTATCCGCGTTGATAACGGTAACCCCCGGATCATGATAAACAGCCACGCCCTTCGCTTTGTCGTCTTTAAGACTTGTAAGCCCGTCCACCTTATTTTTCTTGCCGTCAATCGCGACGGAAAAAACCTGATCTTTGATGGAGGTGTCCCTGAAAACCGCCACATCTTTACAGCCCAAATCATAAGCCAAAGAATACGCTTTTTCCATATCCTTTACTGTCGCTTCGCGCGGGAAATTAATCGTTTTTGAAATTGAAGAATCCACCCACTTCTGAAAAGACGCCATGCTCCTTATATGATCCTCGGCCGACACGTCGTGACTTGTGACAAAAATCTTCTTCATTTTTGGCGGTATATAATTTATCTTCTGAACCGAACCCCTGTTTGAAACCACGCCGGTTACCAGGTCTTCGTCGAAAAGCCCCTCCCTGAGCATCGCTTTTTCGAAAACCGGATTAATATAATAGAAAGTTCCGACAGCGACATTTTTCTGATACACGAGGGAAAACGCCGGTTCGATTCCGGAAGAACAACCCGAGATCATTGAAACGGAACCTGTGGGCGCGATAACCGTAGTATAACTGTTCCTTAAACCATGTTTTTTTATCTGGCGCGCCATATCTTTCCAATCGAAACTCCAAGATTTCTTCTCGGCAAAACCTTTGAAAGGTAATTTACCTTCCTCGTAAAAACTTTCCTTAAAAAGAGAAAAACTCCCGCGCCTCTTCGCCATGTCGACCGACTCCGCCTTGGAATGATAATTTACAAATTCGGCGATTTTTTCCATCATCATTCTTCCCTTTTCGGAATTGAACGGCATCTCCATCTCAAAAAGCAAATCGGCGACACCCATCACTCCAAGACCGATTTTTCGCGTCTTCATCGTCATATCTTCTATCTGCTTTAGCGGAAATTTGTTTATATCTATCACATTATCCAAAAAATGAACTCCTACTCTCGTGGCCTTCGCGAGGCTATCCCAGTCTATCCATTTTTTCGCGCTGCCGTTTTTAACGAATTGCCACAAATTAAGAGAACCCAGATTGCATGATTCGTTCGGGTAAAGCAAAAGCTCTCCGCAGGGGTTTGTCGTAACAATGGGCCCCAAAGATTTGAAAAACGGGTTATATTCGTTTATACGATCAAAAAATATCACTCCCGGCTCCGCGGACTCCCACGCCTGATAGGAAATTTTCTCAAGAAAGTCTTTCGGCGAAACGTATTTCTCGGTTTTTTTCGTTCTCGGATTTATAAGCTGGTACGGCTTGTTTTTTTTGTAGCAATCCCAAAATTCCGGCATAACAAGAACCGAAATATTGAAATTCTTAAGGAATTGGTTGCCTTTTTTGGCAGTAATGAATTTCTCGATATCCGGATGATTCGAGTTCATTATGCCCATATTGGCGCCTCGCCTGATACCGCCCTGCTTCACGACTTCGGTCATCGTGTCAAAAAGGCGCATAAAACTTATGGGGCCCGAGGAAGCGCCGCCCGTGGTTTTTATAAAGTCTCCCTCCGGACGAAGCTTGGAAAAGTTATACCCCAATCCGCCCCCCGCTTTGAAAATAACCGAGGCTTGTTTCAAGGTTTCCATTATGGAATTTATCGAATCCTCTATATCGAGGGCGAAGCAGGCGGAACCCATGCCAAGATAACTCCCGAAGTTCGCCAGAGTCGGGGTGTTGGGCATAAATTTCCGGTTTACCATCAGGTTGTAAAAATCATCAACAGTCTTTTCGTATTCTTTGAATTCATCCGCCTTAAGCATGGACACGAGCTTGTCCCATGTTATTTGGGCACAGCCTCTCTTTTCAAATCTTTTAAACACTCTGTATAGAGCCTTGATATTAAAAATATTGAGCCGGTAATTGCCTATCTTAAGACTGCCCTCAAGCTTGCCCGCTTCCTCATCGGAAATTTTCGCCTCATCGGCGCCTTCGGCGCAACACGGACAGCCTTCTTCGTGCGCAACCGGCGCTTTGTTATTTTTCGAAACTCTCGGATCATAAAGTATGTCCGGCAAAGCGGTGTGAACAGCAACTCTCGTAAAAAGCATCTTCGGAGATTCCGCGACGCCACCGTTGTCGTCTTTTCTCAAATAGCGGCTCCTCAAAACACGGAGCGCGTTCGGGTCGAATTTTTTGTCCACCTCGTCTATTTCGGTTTTGTTGAGTATTTCCTGTTTTTCTTTTCTTAAAACAGCCCTTTTTTGCCGGTACAAAATATACGATTTGGCGACTTTGGCAAAACCAAGCTCCATAAGCGACTCTTCCACAAAATCCTGCACCTGCTCTATTGTAGGCACGAACTTCGAAGCATCGCTTTTGTGCTTTTTACCGATTTTATCCAAAACAGAACGCGTAACGCTTTCCGCGAGATTTCTGTCCGGCTGTCCGCTGGCCTCAAAAGCCTTGAACACGGCATCGGTTATTCTCCGCCAGTCGAAATCCGCGACCCTGCCGTCGCGCTTTTGTATTTTTTTCGGAAGAGACAATTTAAAAACAACCCCCTGGCTCGATGGCAGGGTTTCTTTGCTATTTTTTATTATTTTTTGTTTAGGCTTCGCCGTTGTCTTTTTCGTTTTAGACATGTTTTTTGTTTCGGATAATTTAAATTCTTACATACATCATACACCAAAAAAAAATAAAAATTCTGTGGATAAGTCTGAAAAACAGACCCCGCAAAAACCACAAAACATTTCAAAAATCAAATCAAGCTTATGGGCAGATTATTTTCCTTTTCGACCTCGCTTTTAAAATAATCGGCGGTCTTATAAAACCCCAAAAGCGCGAAAACAAAAGTGGCGGAAAGCACTGTCCCTAAAAAATTTGCTATAAAGGCCCTTACCGAACCGAAAAGAACTTCAAAATCAAAATACCAAACACTTATCATTATGCCTACAAGCGGCGGTAAAAGAGTCACGCTGACAGCCACGGCCGGCAAAAGCGCCGACAAATTGGGCTTCGCCCACGCCCATGCCGCGGCAAAACCGGAAATTAATGAAATATAAAAATAAACAAGATTGGTGTCAGCCAATACTCTCGCAAGCTCGAAATCGACAAAATCTTCCGGAACAAGAAGAATGGCCACTGTTGAAGCCAAAAATACGGCCACGGCGGATTTTAGTATTATAAAAAGCGATCCTTTGATGATTTTTTTATCGGAAATGACGAAAGCCAAAGCCAGGCGCAAAAACGGCGAAAGAAAAGGCGCGAGCGCCATTCCGCCCGTTACTATCACGAGATTATTGAGCATTATACCCAAACAAACAATCATGCTCGCGAACACGAGCATGACATAATAATCTCCGGTTAATCTGCTGGTTTCTATAAGAGAAGAGACTGCTTCTTTCAAATTGCGGATTTTTCTTTTCTCTCTGTCTTCGGCGCTTTCGGGGCGCGCTAAACCGGTGCGGCTCACGCCGTTTTGATTAATGACGCGCTCATCGTATCCCCAGGAGTCGGTAAAATGTTTTGCGGCGCCGTTTTTAGCGTGGCCGCCGTTATGGTTCCCGGCCGAATCGCGTCCAGTTATATTGCGTTTTTGCTTTGGCGCACGATTCATTTAAAAATCCACAATTTAAAAAGTACCTCTAACTGCATATTACCATTTTTTTACAAATCCGGTCACCTATTGATTTTATTTTTTATTTATGTTATAATGAAAAAAGTAGAGAGATTGGCATTTCTTTGACTCAATATCGACGTATCACTAAAACGGAGAACTAATATGACTAAGATAATTTGCATTTGTCCAGAGTGCGGTCGGGAAAAAACAATCAGACCGGAGGAGTCATACATTTTCAAAACCTACGGCATGGTGATTTGTCTCAATTGCGGAAAAGAATACCCTCCCAACGAAAATATCGATGCGGAGGAAACAGCGATGAAGAGAAGAACAGCGCGCGGATAAAGAAACCGCGATGGGCGCAGCAATTACCTGCCGATGTCCGAACTAATGCCCGGGAATTTTTTCCGGCGTTAACACCCGGCAAAGTTGAACAAAAAATAAAAGCCCCATGCTATTCCAAAAAGGAACGAAGCAAGGGGCTTTTGTATTTTACAAGTTTAATCACTTAAACCCAGCGAAAACGGCACGGGCAGAAATTCCGAAAAAGTAAACCAGCACGCATGCCTTTCCCCCGCGCAAAAAGTATAAACGAAAAAACACCGCTTATCAGGAATTACTTCGGATAAAACTTGAAGGCACGCTCCACACGGCGTCAGGCGAGCATGTCTATGGTTTTCTTTCTTACCACCGAAATCAAAAGCTATCGCCAGAGCGCAAGGTGAAGATTCACGCAAAATACCTGAAGAATTGGCGTTAAAAATAGC
>CAZVBU010000053.1:0-5563 GCA_964625935.1 uncultured Candidatus Saccharibacteria bacterium | reverse complement strand
TATTTGAAATGCATGACATATTCCTGCCCTATTTTGGGCAAACCGACAACCAGAATTATTATGGCGAGTTTTTTATATGTTAGCTTGAAATTCTTGAAATATCTTTCGCATACCGCCCAGAAAATATAAAAATTCTCAAAAATATTCGGCGCAAGAAGCATCAAAAAACGCGCGCCCGTCGCTTCAAACAAAACAACTCCAAAAAGGCGCCAGTAAAAAAGAACCTTCGCGGTTTTTTTTGCCAGCGCGTCAACCCAAGCGCGGGAAACGCACAATTCCAAAAACAGATAATAAATATCCAAAACTTTATCCATATTATGGTACCTGCCGTTATTACCGAACCCCCAGCCGAATTTTTGAAACACGAACACGTCTATCGCGTCGGCAAAAATGGAAATAAACGCGCCCAAAAGACGCCAGCGGAAAAGAGTAAGCGGGGCAACAAGACGGAAAAGTATTACTGATAAAGATATCCAATATTCGAGGGACATGTTTACAGTTTAACAAAGCAAGCTAATAGTTGGTAGTTTTTAGTTTGCGGAAAAATAGCAAAAAAATTAAAAAACTGAAATACGCGCAATTGACAAAGCGCGTAACACATGCTACTTTTTTGTTAGTTTTCTTTGAAAAAACAACAAGAAAGGAGAAGAAACCCTTGAAAATTGCGGAAAATATTCAAGAACACTGTAAACAGCTTTACGCGCTTCTCGGGGAAATACCGTTAAAAAATTTCACGTTAAACGAACTGCGAGAAATTATAAAAATCAAAATTTCCGCCATGAACGGAAGATATCAAAATCTAAACGAAAAAATCCTGACGAGCCTTGAAAAAAAAGCCGGACCCGTGCTCGCGGCGAAAAACGCAAAAAAAGAAATCAAAAAAATAGTGGAAACAATAGAAAAAAATTTCCGGCCTTTCCCTCAAATAAATCCTGAAAAAACTTACTACATTGAATCGACACGGCAAATAAAGTACATATTAAATAATGCGGGATTACCGGCGGAAAATTACTGCAAAAATAAACTATGCCCTGACGGTAAAAAACGCGATCTAATAAAAATTTCTGGGCACCTGCTTGAATTGATTCTCATAATGAAGTCTCGTGGCGACATTTCGGGAGATTTTGAAATATTTATCGACAATGACGACGGCGAAATCAAAAAGGTAAAAACAAATAAATCGTAAGGGGAGAAAAAAATGGAGACTGCCCGCAAAACAATAAAAACAGAACCTGACGAAAAAGAAGATTTGTCCGCGATAATGACCGACGACGGAACGCGCAATAAATATCTTCAAAAAAAACTCGACACAAGAGCGCTTCTTCGCGACTGCGAAAAAGAAGCCGCGACGGTCGCCGATTCGCCAATTTGCGCGATAATCCTTGATGTTTTCCACTACTGTTTTAATAATTTTCGCAAAATTCGGCAAATAATACAAGAAGCGGAAGTGGTAGATAAAGTTCATGAAAAATTAATATTTAAAAACGGATTAATTTTTTCAATAGTTAAAAACACTGAGCAATACAACGGACCGGTTTTCGCGAAATCCGGCAACGCGAAACACTACGTAATAGACTATCACGGCCACGTACTATTTTGTGCCAAACAAAAAACCGGAGCGCCGACATGCCCCGCCGACCACAACTGCGAGATTTTGATGTATAAGCCGAAATTTGAAAAAGGACTTCTCCTGCGCAAGCTCGGCGAAATACGAATGAAGATATTGGAAACGGAAAACCGCGAAATAGAAGCGAGGATAAACGAATTGAAAGAAAACTTTGAGTTGGAATAAAGGAAAAACCAAATAAATGGATATTCCGCCCGAAGATGATTACCCGAAAAAAAACTATTCTTTGCTTGATGACAGACCAGAACCGCCCGAACCTATTGATATTATAATCGATGAAAATAATGAAAAAGATGAAAATAATGAAAAAGATGAAAATAATGAAAAACCGGATAGAGAAGAAGAAATACGAAGACAAGCCGACAAAGCGATGGAAATAGCGGCAAACGCTATTTTAAAACATTTTTGCAGGACCGAAAGAACACCAATCGCCGCGGCAATTCTCGCCGTAAAAATCTACGACGAGCTTAAGAAGAGCTAAAACGAAAAGACCAAAAACCAAAAACTCCGCTTGCCGGAAAACGGCGCGCGGAGTTTTTATTTTACTTTTTTTACGATTATCGGATCAAGCAACCAAAGACTTATTTTCCGGCATGTCAAAGCTGAGCATCTCGTCAAATTTTCTTTTAACAGTCTCCACGAGGCCCGAAGACGGTTCGCCCGTCACATTATCAATCTTATTTCTTGGAATAACCACGAAATAAGAATGGATATTCTCATTATTTTTAAGCTCGCGGTATTTTGAAACCTTGGCGTGAAATCTCTGAATTTCCCTAAACATTGAACTTGAAATATGGTCAACTCTTCCCTGTTTTTTTATATCTTTATAAGTAATTCTGGCGCCGGGAAAAGAAATAGTGTCAACGGGCAAAATAATCGGTTCATCGCCATACCCGGATTTAACCTGCACCGCGTCTTCCCCGCCGGTCCACATATCAACTGAATTAAAAGCATCGTCTTCGGGAGTAGACAAGCCGGGATTCAGCCCCGCTTTTTCAAAAATTTTCATTGTCGCGACCTGTGTCGTTATTCCGCTCCTTAGACGCTTGAATTGATTTTTATCTTCTTCGTTTCCTGAAAAATCTTCCGTTTCATTCCAGAATTGCTCCAAAAATTGTCTGTCTTCTCCGTTTCGCATAACAAAATCCGTCAAAAGATAATTATAAGCGGTAAGCGCGCGCAAATGGTCTTTAAATTCTCCCCAATTCTCTTTTTTAAAATCTTTATCTTTGGAAAATTTTTCCATAACCCTCTGTTCAACCAAATAATCGTGGAGTCCAAAATATACCTGGGCCAATTCGGCTTCGCCGGGATTTTCGTCAAGAAATCTTTCTTTTATTTCAGCTATTTTGGCGGCATCGTTTTGTTTTGACGCCTCAATAAATTCGCCGCGCAAAGACGGAGAAATAAACGAGCGATTTTCTTCAAATTTTTTATCCCTTAAGCTTTCCATAAATCAATTATTTTACATTTGCAAGGAAAATACAATAACTTATAATTTCAGCGCTTTATCAATCAATTCCTTCGTCAGTTTTTTCGGTAATCCAATAACGCTGCTAATATCACCGTCTATCTTTTTCACATAATCTTTTAAAAGAGGATGCTCAATGGAAAATCCGGCCGTCTGCCCCGTAAAATCGCTCTCGGCGATATATTCCGAAATAATACTTTCCGGCAAGGGTTTAAGCCAAATTTTTACGGTATCCGTCCCAAAAAATCTCTTGTTTGTTTCAGTATTCACGACAACAACCGCCGTAACAGTTTCTGCCGGGTCTTTGAAACACCCTTCCAAAAATTGCCTTACCTCTTTTTCGCTTTCCGGCTTTTCAACTATTTTTCCGCGCCAAACCGCGACCTGATCCGAAGTTATAAGAACGGCGTCTTTTGAAATTTTCGGAATAAGCGCGTCGGCCTTCGCGTTCGCCAAAGCAAGCGTTAGTTTTTTGGGGTCTTCAAAGCGTATCATCTTTTCATCTATATAAGACGGCATGACTTCAAACTCATACCCCATTTCTTCAAGTATTTTTTTTCTGCCCTTTGACTGTGAACCAAGTATTATTTTCATATCAATTTGAATTCTATTATTTTGACGATTGTATCGGAAGAAACTCTGTCGCCATAATATTTCTTATATGTTTTTATCATTTCTTCGTTATTTTCAAATTTCTCATGACCCGCAAAGTCTTCTTCGGTTATTTCGCCAAGTTTTTTGGAACGCGCGTCTGTAATTTCCGCCCGCGCGAATTTTTCTCCGGTTTCCCAATTGACAAATTCCAGCCTGTCGCCTTTTTTTAAATCCTTATCATCAAACAAACGCCAGGTAACCCATTTTTTGCCTTCCAAAATTTCTTTCACAAGATGCGGACGAAATTTTAGAGTTTTAATATTAATATTTTTCATGAATATAGCCATAAGATAATTTGTTGTATTCACCGATATCGTATTCACAAATTCCTTCGTCGTGCCACAATACGAATTTTTTAATTCCCGCGTCAAGCGCCAGCCGACTACAAACCGTGCAAAAAGGTTTGCCGGACTTTATGATATTTCCTTTTTCATCAACCCTCGTAAAATACAGTTTCGCTCCTTTTATTTTACGCGCATTCTTTTTTAACGCGTCCATTATCGCGCGCCACTCGGCGTGCATACAACAAGTTTTATCGTATTTCGGCTTGCCTTCGCCAAATTCTTTTCCGCAAGTTCTGTGCTCTTCCTTATCAAGCGGCGGAGCATTATAACCCCTGCCAATTATCGCGCCGCTTTTCACGATAACAGAACCGCACTTCGCCTTATGGCAAAGCGCGCGCCCGGCAATTTTTCCCGCTTCGCGCATCCATTTTTCCGCCTCTTTTTCTTTTCCTGTTTTTAAATATTCCATGTTGACGAAATAACTTATATTTGCTTAATTTATATTAGATTTATACCCCCCAGCGCGTCACCTTGGCAAACCGGTATTTGACCGAGTAAACGACAGTAGCGAAATAATGCCCCGCGGCAATTGTTGCCCGGCGAAACTGCGAGGTCGCAGTACCGGATGCACATTACTCGCGACGTAGGCTGAAAAGCGACGCCGCGAATTACAAAACTGCCCTTCGTGAAAGCGGAGGGTTTTTCATTTCTCCTCCTCGGGCTTTTTAATGATTACAAGATAACTCTTCGCGTGAAGCCGGATGGGTTTATCATCTCTATCTGTTTCGTAAAGATCGCCGCGCGGATCCGGTATTTTCTCTATTTTATATCCGTTATTTTCAAGACCGCTTAAAATCTCTTCTATGCTTCGCGACAAAATGCGTCGCGCGTCGTATCTTTCGCCAAATAAAACGCCGGCCAAACGTATTTCCCCGCCCGGTTTTAAAACTCTTAACATTTCCCGAAAACCTTTTTCTGTTTTTTGTTTTATTGTTTCATTACTGTCCAGAGCAGCATACATATTGGGTATGGCGCAATTTGAAACCACAATATCAAAAGAATTATCGCCAAACGGCATTGCCTCGGCTCTCGCCGCGACGCTTTTTTCTTTTTCTTCAAGATATTTCGGCATGGGGTCCAAACTGAAAATCTTGTCGCTTACTCCATGTTCCTTCGCCCATTTCGCGAATTGCGCGGAACCCGCGCCCACATCAAGAATTTTTTTATCAAAATCAGACGGCAAAATACGCAAGTCCTCCATATATCTCTGGAAGAATTCTTCGTCCGTTTCTTCAACGAACATCGGTTCTTTTTCAAATGTATTCATATTTTTTGTTTCCGCGGCGAATCACAAAATTAATTGACTTTAAACCAAAAATCCAATAACTTTATTATAGAACATTTTCCCGGGGAGGCAAACAATGCTATTAAAAAAACGGCAAAAAGAAATACTTAAAGCTCTTGAAGAACTTGGCGGCGAAGCCACAACACGCCAAATAGCGGCAAAAACGAATTTGAATGTTAACG
>CAZVBU010000052.1:0-5617 GCA_964625935.1 uncultured Candidatus Saccharibacteria bacterium | reverse complement strand
CAGGGAATAAGCGCGGGCAAGGTTTCCGATATCTCGGTTTCAAAACACAGACTGAGAAGCGAAAAACTAGCGAACATTATTTCCGGTTTCAGACTGCTTGCCCAGATAAGATGGGAAAAATTTATCGACGATATAAACATAATTGACGATATTTTTTCAAAGGACCCGGCGAGTGTTTACCGGTTTTTAAACGACAGAACGAAAAATATGTATCGCGGAGAAGTGGTGCGTATTGCCGAACGGCTCGGCATAAGCGACGCCGAAGTGGCCAGGACCGCTCTGCAGTTTGCCAGAAAAAATTTCCAGCAGACGGAAAACAATAAAAACGATTTTCGAAATCATGTCGGATATTATCTCATAGACGACGGTGTTTTTTCTTTGGAAAGAAATTTTTTGTATAAACCGTCCTTAAAAGAGAGACTGGCCAGAAGCATAAAATCAAACGGCAATTTTTATTATTTCGGCGCGATTTTGTTTTTTTCTTTGCTGGGAGGGACTTTCTTCGCCCGTGTTGCCGGCTCGGGTTTTTTCTCCGTATTTTCCGTCGCGTATTTTTTCGCCGGGGCCATTCTCGGTTCCGAATTGGCCATGGCTTTCATACACATGGCGATTACGCGGGTGGTTCCGCTCAAAAATCTTCCTTCGCTTGATTTGTCGTCGGGTGTCGGACCGGACAGAAAAACAACCGTTGTGATTCCGTGTTTTTTCAGAAACGCTGTCGCGGCGGACCATCTCATAAGACAGATGGAAGTTAATTTTGCCGGTAACCGCGATCCGAATATTTTTTATTCTTTACTTATGGATTTTCATCACTCCGGAACCGAAACGGATGATGGCGACGGGGAATTGGTGAAAATTTATAGCGAAAAGATAAAGCGTTTAAACGAAAAATACGGACGCGGCAAGAAAAGGTTTTTTATGTTTTACCGCAAAAGAACATGGAATGATTCGGAAAATATCTGGATGGGATGGGAGCGCAAGCGCGGGAAGCTTCGCGAGTTTAATCTTTTTTTGAGAGGCGGAAAAACAAGTTACGCCGGTGAATGTTTGAACGACGCGGTTTTGCTGAGAGATGTGAAATACGTGGTTGTTATCGATGAAGATACCGAATTATCTTTGGGTTCGGCGCAAAATCTTGTTGGGACAATAGACCATATTTTGAACAGGCCGGTTGTAAGCGTTTTGTCAGGCAAGGTGGAAAGAGGCTACGGCATCATACAGCCGTATTTGAGGCTTCGATTCGGGAATTCGGCTTCTTCGGTTTTTTCCCTGCTTTTCGGTTTTTATCCGGGTATAGACGCTTATTCAAGCGCGGCCTCGGATGTTTATCAGGACCTTTTTGGCACGGGAATATTTCAGGGCAAGGGGGTTTATCATCTGGATACGATAGAGCGCGTGATGTCGGGCAGAATACCGGAAAACCTGGTTTTGAGCCATGATCTTTTGGAGGGGATATACGCGCGTTGCGCGTCTACAGCCGACGCGAATGTTTTTGATAAGTTTCCGTCTTCCTATAAAGAATTTATTACGCGGGCGCATCGCTGGATACGCGGAGATTGGCAGATAATAAGTTGGATTTTCCCGCGCCGCGGGCGTGATTTTCCGGCAATAGAAAAATGGAAGATTGCGGATAATTTACGCAGATGCCTTTTGCCCGTAGCAACGATTTTTTTATTTTTTTCTTTCGCGCAGGCGAATATAGGGGCGGCTGTTTTTTCCGTTTTTTTGTTTTCTTCAGGTTACGCGCTTCCTCTTGTTTTAAATTCGTTTATTCCCATTTTGGGCGTCAGGCGCGGGATACCTTATTTGGCGCGCTTTAAGGTTTTTTTGACGAATTGTTTCGCTATTCTCGCCAAAACGGCATTTCATTTTTTGTGGATGCCGTATGCCGCTTTTGTTTCTTTGCACGCCATGATTACGGCGCTTTTAAGGATGTATGTCACAAAAAAGAAATTGCTCGAATGGCAGAATATGTATGAGACCGAAAGAAAATCAAAAAATTCCCTGGCGTCTTATTTTGAAGAAATGTGTTCGGGTGTGTTTTTCGGTTCGCTGGTGATGTCTTTTTGGCCGGTTTTTTCCGTTTTGTATTTTTGCGGTTTTTTCTGGTTTTTTTCTCCTGTTGGCGCGTGGGCGGTGAGCCGAGTTCCTCTTTCCCGGGGAAAAAGGGTGAAAAAAAACGACAGGCAGTTTTTGAGGAGCATAGGCTTTAGGACGTTTTGGTTTTTTATGGATATGGCGGGGCCAACGACCAATTGGCTGATGCTCGACCATTTACGCGATGACGAAACTGCTTCGGAAAAACGACTGAACAATAATTCTTCTCCGACAAATTTGGGCATGTATCTTTTGAGTATGGTTATCGGATATGATTTCGGTTTTTTGGATATAAAATCTTTCGCGGAAAGGATTTCCGGTTTTTTTTCCGGAATGAGCAAGCTGGAGCGCTTCAAGGGGCATTTTTATAATTGGTATGACGTTGTCAAACTTTCTCCGTCGGAACCGAAATATGTTTCAAGCGTTGACAGCGCGAATTTCATTCTCGCGGCGGTCGCCTCCAAAGAAGCGATGACCGAGTTTTATAAAAAACCAGTTGTTTCAAAAGACAGTTTGGCGGGAATTAAGGACGCTTTTTTGGTTTTGCGTAAGGAGTGTTTTGTGATTCTTTCGCAAAAAAACGGAGGCGAAGCGTCTTTCAAAAAGTATTTCAAAAATATTGTTTCCGTTATAAACGAATCTTTGGATTTTATTTCGAAAAACCAGCCCGGCGCGCTTACGCCGCAAAAATTTATGTTTATTTTGAGCGGTGTCGCGCATTCGGTAGTCAATATTAAAAATATTTTGGAAGAAGCGCATGTCGAAGGATTTTTTGCCAACGAAACGGTTTTTATGTATTCATGGAGGCTCCACAAAATAGTGGATGGCTACAGCAAGCTGGCGGAAGATATTTTCGGCTATGCCCGTTTGTCCGCGCCGGTCGTTCTTTCCCACGATTCTTTACGCAGTAGTTATGTTTTGGTACAGGAACGGATTCAGAAAATTCCTTCGCTTTACGAATTTTCTGAAGGCGTTTTTGAAAAAAACATCAAGGGCGTCAGATTTGCCGAGGCGGTGGCGATGTCGCCCCTAAACCACGAGGACAAAAACGCGGCAATGAATTGGTACGAAAAAATGCTCGAAGAAATTTCTTTTTCCGCAAAAAAATCTTCCGAAATTTCCGGTATTTTGAAAAACGGAATAAAAGAACTCGATTCTTATATAGATAATATCGATTTCAGTTTTCTTTATAACCGAGAAAGAGGGTTGCTTCATATCGGTTATAATATTTCGAGGGACGCCTTAGACGACTCTTTTTACGATTTTCTCGCGTCCGAGGCAAACTCGGCGAGTGTTGTCGCCATTGCCACGGGTAGTATTCCACACAAACACTGGTCTTATCTTGGACGCAAGATAGTCAAGTCTTCTTCGGGTGATTTTGTTATTGGTTCTTGGTCCGGCTCGCTATTTGAATATCTTTGTTCTTTGTCGTATTTTAATGTTCATCCGAAAAGTTTTTTGGGCGTGATGGCGAAAAGAGCGATAAATGTTCACAGGCATTACGCCTTGAATTTCAGGATTCCGTGGGGTATGGGGGAATCAGCTTCGGCTTCGCGGGATAATTCCGGCAATTATTTGTATCAGGCCTTCGGCGAGCCTTCGTTGGGGTTTAAGCGTGATTTGGGAAATTGGCTTGTCTCAGCGCCTTATGCCACAGCGCTGTCCTTGCCGTTTGTTTTTAAAGCGGCTGTTAAGAATTTGCATTATTTTTCCGATTTGGGCGCTCTCGGAAAATACGGTTTTTACGACGCTGTCGACTTTACTGATATCATCAATGATTCATCCAAAAACGGGACAATCGTCCCTGTTTATTATGCGCATCATCAGGGGTTCGTCATGGCTTCAGTTTCGAACACCCTTATGTCCGGCAGGATAAGAGATTTGATAAGCAAAGATTCGCGCATGGCGGCGGCAAGCGTGCTTTATGAGGAGCAGGTTCCCGAGACGCCACATTTGAGAAAACTGAAACAAGTTAAAACGCGCGCTATTTTGCCGGAAAAGCAGGAGAAAAGTTTTTTTGCCGACAAACGCCATGTGCCGGTTGGTTCGACTGTGCCGAGATGGCAATTTATCTCGAATGGAAATTATAAAATCAGAATAAGTTCAGCAGGGGCGGGATTCAGCGAATTTAACGGGACAAGACTGACAAAATATAATGACGATAATTTATCGGAGTCATCGGGAACATTTTTTTATTTGAGAAATCGCGACAACGGAGCCCTTTGGTCGCCTTCCCGCATGCCCTCAAGACATAGCGGTTCAAGATCGGGCGCGATTTTTTATGAGAACTCCGCCAGTTTCGGCAATTCGTGCGGCGATATTTCCGCGCGTATGGACGTGTTTGTCGCGGAAAATATGAATGCCGAAGTGAGGGTTCTCGAACTGGAAAATACCGGAGAAAAAATGAGGACTTTGGACATAGCGGCAGTGGCGGATATTTCTTTCGCGAACAATTTCGAAGAAGCGTCTCAGCCTCATTTGTATAATTTATTCGTTCGATCTTTCGTAAAAAATAATATGATTGTCGCCGAGAGTTCGAGAAAGGGTTCGCGTGATATCGCCGCGGTTTTCGCTATGTTCGGATGCGCCAAGCTCAATCTTAATATTTACCGTAACAGGGAAGAAGTGTTTCAAAGAATGTCGCCAAAACCCGGATTTCCGGTTTTTTTCCAAAAAAATAATATTGTAAAACCTAAAGAAAATGTTCCCGAATTTCCTTTGGAGCCGGCGGCGGCATTCGCCTTTACCTATACTCTTCAGCCGAAAGAAAAAAGAAAATTTTATCTGGTGGTTCTCGCGGGGAAAAATCGCGAAGAAGCGGAGAGTAATGTTGAAAAAATTAAATTTTATCACGGCATGCTTTATGGTTTGAATTTGTTGCGGGGCGACACGGCTTTTTGTCAGAAGTCAGGCGTTTCGCGCGAGCAGGCGTATTTGTTTCAGGACGTCGGTTCTCTTGTGATGCACCCACGCAATTTTTGTTCAAAATATAAAGAAGATAAAATCCGGTCCGGCGAGCCGTTTCGCGACGTGCTTTGGAGAAACGGCATATCCGGCAGTTTGCCCATAGTTTTATTGAGGATAGCCGACAGTGGAGATATGAATACGATAAAGACCATTCTGACTATGAAAAAATATCTGGCTCGCAAAGGATGTTTGTTTGACCTTGTGGTTTTAAACGATTATTTTGGCGGTTATTTGAGATGTTTTGAAGACGAAGTTGATTATGAAATACGCGTGGCGAAAGATAAAATCGAAAATGACGAAGGCGGGATATTTCATATCAAAAGCGCTCATATTTCTTCCGAAGAAAAAGACGCGATAATAAAAAGTTCCTCCGTTTATCTGGACGCGAAATCAGGCGCTTTGGGTTCGCAGACGGCCGCTTTTTTCAGAACGGCAAAAGTAAAATATCCGGATAGATTTATCCCGGTTAAAAAACACGAATCGGAGAAAAAAAATCTTTCTTCCGTAGTTTTGCCCGGAGAGCTTTTGTTTAAAAATAAATTCGGCGGTTTTG
>CAZVBU010000051.1:0-5661 GCA_964625935.1 uncultured Candidatus Saccharibacteria bacterium | reverse complement strand
TATAAAAAGAACTTCCCCGGGGGAAAGGTTTGTCAGTATTGACGCTAAATCCCCCACTTTTTCGATAGCGGGTCCGGAGCTGACTTTTATGGAAGCGTCCATTTCTTTCGATATCAAGTGGGCAAGCGTTGTTTTACCGAGTCCGGCTGGGCCGTAAAAAAGAAGGTGTTCAACGGTTTCTCCCCGTTCTTTGGCCGCCTTGAGAAGTATTTTAAGGTTTCTTTTTATTTTTTCCTGGCCGATATATTCAGCCCAAAACTGCGGTCTGAGCCGCATATCCAGTGAAAGATCTTCGGTGAGCTGATTTTTTTCCAAAAAAGAAGGCATTTTTTGAACTTGACAAGTTTGATTATTTTTGATAAAATACGGTCAGTAACTAGTGTAACTTGATTTCTTTTTACAACCGGTTTTGTTTTCCGGCTTGTTATATATAGGTCTTATATATAAGCCCTCAAAACCTCCAGGCAATAACTATTTATTCAAATAACAGGGGTTTCTTTCTCCAGAAGGAGAAATGAACGGACGCTTTGGTTTGTTTGCTTCGCGCAAACCTGCGAAAGCTATCCTTCGGGAAATCCTCAGCTTTTAGTGCCCACACTAAAAGTCATTGCCTGGAGATTTCGGGGGCTTATTTTATTTTTAAGGCTTTTAAGGCGCGGTTACAATTCTATCACTCTTTTTGTTTCCTCTATCGATGTTATGCCATTCAGAATTTTTATTACGGCGTCCTGTTGCATGTTTAATATTTCCTGGCGTATGGAGTTTTTTCTGATTTCAGTGATTGACGGACTATGCATCACAAGCTCTTCCAGTTCATCGTCTATTTTTATGGCTTCGAATATAGCTATGCGCCCTTTGTATCCTATATTACTGCACTTAGGGCAACCCGGGCTTTTGTAAAGTTTGAAATTACTCAAGTCGGGTTTTTCTATACCCGGCGGAAAAGTTTCCACTATTTTTGTGATTATTTCTTTTTCTTCCGGTGTTGGATCGTACGTTGTTTTACAGAAGTCGCAAAGCTGTCTGACAAGACGCTGAGCCATCGCTATATTTATCGCAGGCGCGATAATTGCCGGGTTGGCGCCCAAGTCTATCAGTCTCGGCACCGTACCCGCGGAATCGTTGGTGTGAAGCGTGGAAAGAACCAAATGGCCGGTCAGAGCGGCGTTTAGCGCTATCGAGGCGGCTTCAAGATCTCTTATTTCGCCAACCATTATGACGTCGGGGTCCTGCCTTAGAATTGACCTGAGACCGCTCGCGAACGTATATCCTTCTTCCGGTTTTGTCTGTGTTTGTGTAATGCCTTCAAGATGGTATTCGATAGGCTCTTCAAGTGTGATTATTTTTACTTCAGGCGATTTTATATGATTCAAAAAAGCATAAAGCGTTGTTGTCTTTCCTGATCCGGTTGGGCCGGTGTTGAGTATCATGCCGTTCGGTTTATTGAGTTCTTCAGCCATGATTTTTTCAAGCGTCGGATGCATTCCCAGCCCGGAGAATTCCACTCTGATGCTTTTCGGGTTGAGAATTCTAAGCACTATTGATTCTCCGTATGGTCCCGGCAGAGTCGATGCCCTGACCTCAATTTCAACGCCCTGAGCTTTGATGGTAAAACGCCCGTCTTGCGGCTTGTCTTTGACATTGAGCTTCATTTCCGAGACAAGTTTTATTCTTGAAAGCACAAGTTGGTAGGCGCGCTGTTCGAAATCGATAACGTCATGCAGAACGCCGTCGAGTCTGAAGCGCAATCTTACTTCATGTTCCCTTGGCTCCGTGTGTATATCCGACGCGTCCATTCCCAGCGCTCCTCCGAGTATTATTTCCACCAATTCCGATATTTTTCTTTGTTTTCCGCTTTGTATGCGCGCTTTGAATATTTCCTTGAACGTGTCCATGTTGAGCGACGAGGATACTATTTCGTCTATTCTTTCGGGCGATATGTCTATAATCCCTTTTGTGAGTTCGATAAACTCAGGAACTTCTTTATATCTTACCCAGACACGCTCAAGACTTACTGTTGAGACCAGAAACTGCTGGATTTCATATCCTTTGTTTTCGAGATCTTTGATTATATTTTGCGCTATTTCAAGGTTCGGTTGGCGCATTCCCACCTGTATTTTGGTTCCTACGCCTTGGAAAACGACGATTTTTCCCTGCCGGGATAAATCTTCCGGAAGAAGCTTCAGATAATCGAGATCGACGCTCATTTTTGTGAGGTCGGCGTATGTCATACCGTATTTCGGCGCAAGTATTTTTACGAGCTCTTCTTCTTCTTTTTCATGTATTTCATGAAGGCGCGCCTTTTGTTTTACATCGTCTCTTCCGTGCATAATATCTTTATTTTTAAAGATTTTTTAATATTTTTATCTTGACTCAATACCTGTATTTTACTCTAATTTGAATTTATTCTCAAAAAAGGATGTTGATTGCGGATTGTTTTGTCCGGCAGGCGTTTTTTGAAATATTCCGGCAAGGTTAAAGTTGATTTTGCCGGGGAAAATTTTCGGATGCCGATTTTATCGCGTTTCTCAGTTGGGTTTCGGCGCGGGTGAAATTTTCAAAAGGTCCTGCGACAAAAAACTTGCTTTGCGGTTGGGTCTGGAGCCGGTTTGCCAGAGGGATAAGATACGATTCGTTTTTATCGGCCGGACCGGCGATAAGCGCTTTTATTCCTTCAAGTGTTTGCCAAACAAGCACATGGAATTTTTGCGGTGGCATAAGCGGACGCATTTTTTTTAGGAATTCATAAAGCGTTTCCGGCGAAGCGTTCGTGTGGTTTGTTTTTTGAAGGTCTTTCTGGTTCAGGAAGCTCCATGAAATATTCGTATTCTCGTCGATGAACGTCCGCGCCATAATCCGTCCGAGCATTTGGGTTTTGAAGTGTCCGGTCTCTTTTTTCAGGATATCGGAAATTACTTGCCGGTCGGCTCCGCTTTCAAGCAGGACGCTCGCGAGGGATAGCGTGCCTTTCGCCGTATTTTCCGAGAACCCGCCTGTTTCTTTTACCAACGCGGCGTAAAGAACCGTGGCGAGAGTTTTGTCGGTCAGTATATTCGGATAAAACATTTCCGCGATATCGAACACTTTTTCGGTCATTGTGCGGTCATTTGCCGTAACGAATATTATCCGGTCTTTATCCGGCATTCTTATTTTGTGGCCGAAATACTTGATTTTTTCGGAATTTTCAAAAAAACAAAACACCGTTTCCGCCGCCGGCGGAACCGTTTCAAGGACGATATCTTCTTTTGAGACGGTTAGTCCGCCCGAAGTCAGGATGAGCTTCAGGTATTTTTCATCTTCTTCGTAGGAAATTTCTTTTATCTGATATTTATTTTTCGGGAGGTTGATGGATGATTTTTGCGTCAGTTCGTTTTTCGGTTTGTTTTGGAGAATATCGCGCCATTTTTTTTCGTAATTTTCCGGCGGTTCCGGCAGAGCGGTTACCGGAGATTTTTTCTTCAGAATCGCGTATTCGAGAGCGAAGCGCGCCAAGTATTCGTGCTCTTCGGGTTTCGGGTCGTTGAGTATCCCGAAACTGGACGATTGTTCTATAAGTGTTTTAATTTTATTCAAGGCGTCGTTCATATTTTTTCATGCATCAAATTATGTTCTAGCATCTCGCGTAAGCCAGTTCAATATTGACCTGTGAATTGCGACGTTATGTGTTTTAAAATTTGCCGGATTATTTTTTAAATAACAAAATTTTTTTTTGACAAAGAAAACTATTTCGGCCGAACGGCTCTTTTTTTATTTGAATAATATTTGATTTTTACGGCAATATTTTTTATTCGGGTTTTTGTGTCATATGTTAATGGCCGGCGATACGTTTTGTTGTTTTTAAACAGCCGGTAGTCGCCGGTTGTTTGGGTATTTACCGGTCGTTTAATGTTGAATATCGGTTATTGCTTTAATTATATTTATTATAAGCCGTATTTTAAGAGTATTTTTGCTTTACTTTTTGTTTTAAAATTGTATAATAAAAAAAGAATAAATGGATAGAAAAAACTTAAAAAATCCATATAAATTCCAAAAAGAAAGAGAGGAGTTATGTTCAAAAAACACGGGAGTTCGGCTTTTTGCGTTTTTATTATTCTGCCTATTGTTGTGTTTATATTTTCCATGTCTGCCGGTTGCGCCGGCCCCCGTTCGGCTGGGGGAGCCGCCGCAGGCGCCGCGATTGGTGGTGGAGCCGGGGTTCTTCTTGGCAAAACCACGAAAGCCGGAGTCGGTGGGGCGCTTTTGGGTGCCGGTATCGGCGCTATCGCCGGCTACTTGATTGACGAGGCCTTCGGCCCCGTCGCAGTCCGTGGCGGTTCGTGTCATGGTTGTGGTCCGGTTGTCGGACCGGGTTACGGGATGTTCAGAGGGCATAGTTATGTCACTCTGGTGGTTCTGAACACGTCTCCTTATCCGTTGGATATTTATCTTTCCGCGGATAAGTGGATTCGGCTTGACCCGGGCGGTCGAGCGGACATCCCGATTACCTTGGGCCATGATCCGAGCCAGAAGGTGTTCACCGCGACCGCGGTGGACCAAGACGGCAACATGGTCGGGACGGATGTTTACAAAGCCAGAATTCCCGGCTACGGACGCGGTTCTTCTGCGGGTGGTGACCTCCTCTGGGAGGTCAAAATCAAGAAGACCAAGTAAAGAGTGTTATGGGGGCTGTTCTCCACACAAGCACTTTGTTTTAAAGGGCGGGCCTAAAAACCCGCCCTGTAGTTTTTAATAATCTTACCAAGAACAGGACTCGGCAAAATTTCACGCGTTTATTTACAAGGACGGCCCTTCGCGCGCTTGATACAAGATATAAAATATTAAATACTTAGCATTATGAAATATAAATCCAAGTCGGCGGACCAGACAATGAAAATCGCCGCGAAATTGGCGGAAAAAATAATCCGAAGAAGGCGGTCCTCTTCGGGCGCGGTTGTTGTGGCGCTTTTTGGCGATTTGGGAAGCGGGAAAACCGTTTTCGCGAAAGGTTTCGCGAAGAAAGCGGGAGTAAAAAACCACGTTACGAGTCCGACTTTTGTGATTTTGAAAAAATTCGATTTAAAAAACAAAACTTTTAAAAACATTTTACATATAGATGCTTACAGAATATTAAAGCCGGAAGAAATGTTTGTTTTGGGGTGGAAAAAAGCCGTTAAAAATCCCGAAAATATCATATTGGTTGAATGGCCGGAAAACATCAAAAAAATACTGCCCAAAAGCCTTTTTAATGTTGTTTTGAGCCATATAAAAGGAGGATTGAGAGCTATTGACATTTCTGTTGTAAAATAGTATAATTAAAGAATGAATAAAATGAATAAAAATAGAATATTTGCCGTTATTTTAAGCGTTATTTTAGCGTTTGTTTTGGTTTTTCCGACTTCGGCTCAGATACTTTCAGGGAAAGATGCTTTTAAGCTTGTTACAAAAACTTCGGCCAGAAATATAACTTATAATTCGGCTTCAATTGAGGGGACGGTTAATCCGGCGGGCTTAGCGACGACCGCGTGGTTCGAGTGGGGGCCTTCGGCTTCCGGTCTTATCTACAAGACAAGCCCGCAATATCTCGGAAATGGCAGTGAAAGCGTTGATTTTTTGGTGGGGCTCAGTAATTTGAGCGCCGAAAATGTTTATCTGAGTGAAAGCAATATCGGAAGCATTGAATTT
>CAZVBU010000050.1:0-5710 GCA_964625935.1 uncultured Candidatus Saccharibacteria bacterium | reverse complement strand
CTATATTCGGCAAACGGCAAATCGTCTTTGAAAACCGATAAAGTAACCGCCGAATAAGGCACGGCCGTTCCTTTTATCAAGAAAGGCGTTTTGGAGTTGACGGTTCCGGGGAAATCACCGATAGCGGGAGCCCCCAAAGGAGCCACATAAACATCAAATTCTTTGAAACTCCTGTTCCCCGCTTTATCAAAAACGCCGATATTTACACGATGGCCGCCCGGAACAAGCGGCCCCGCTTGTATTTTTTGAGAATCCGATAAAATAGCCGAGTTCAATTTTTCGTCTTCCGCGAAAAATTCATATCCGCCGATACCTGAAACGGAATCTTCCGCCTTTAAAGAAAAGGTCAAAAAGGGATTGGTTTCTTCCGGCCTTTCATCCATTTCCACCGCGGAAAAAACCGGCGGCAAAGAATCTATCTGTAATTTAAAATTCCTTATCTTGCCCCACCCGTATTTGTTTTTAAACTGAATATTGAAATACCAAACGCCGTCATCAACACCGGAAGCTACATATTCGCTCATCATCTCGCCGGATATCTCGTGAGGCAAGCCGGGCTCTCTCGGTGTTAGTGAAAAACGCAAAGACAAAACATCCTGGGGTAATTCCCAGCCCAAAACCGGGTTCTTCCCGGGATACCACTCCCCCTCATCGGGATGCGTCGAAGAAAACACGGCAGGTTCCAATGGTGCGTTTTCCGGATAATCCGGCAAAGAGTCGGGAATTATCTCCTTCGGATTAACGGTATAAACCGCCGATTTCAAAAATGAAATAATGTTGGAACCGGATCCGTCCGCCGACAAAACAGCCCCCGAAGATAAACTAACACGGCTCACGGCGGTTCTTAAGGGCTGAAACTTGATAACCATGACCAACCCTTTGTCGCCGCCAAAAGCATCCCTGGTGGCGCCTCCAAAATCAATTATACCGGCTTCGTTGTCAAAAACCGGTTCAATCGGCCATAAACCGAAAACAGAATTTTCTTTTTCTATTCCAACAACCAAAAGCTCCTCGGGATTAAAAATAATCCTGCCCTCGGCGGCGTTTATCATTTCGTTTCCGCTCGAAACAAAAACCGATGCCTCAAATACCTCGCCCGATTCATAAACACCGGCCTCGGGAAAAAAATAAAGCGAAGAAGGATTCGCCGCTCCAGCCGGAAAAGCGAAAAAACAGGCAACAGCCGGCAAAACCGAACAAACCCAAAAAAAGTATCTGCTATGAAACATTGTTTGCGCCGATATTATTTTCCTTATTCTTTTTACGCAAAAATCTCCTTACTATCACGTAAATGGCCGCGAAAACGGCAAGAAACGCGACAACAAAAGAGGAAACAACCATAATATTCCTGTTTCTTTCTTCTTTCGGCAAAACTATCTCCCTGAATTCGTAAAATCCTTCGCGCGCGTTTCCCGCCTTGTCAATCGCGCGAATTTTTACCGCCTGCGCGTTTTTCTGATCTTGTATCAAATACGGATTTTCCGTTTTCTGCCACTTGCCGTATTCGTAAGCTTCGTAATAATCGAGTCCCGACTGCTTATCCGTGGTCGAAAAAATAACATAATACTTTCCATCAAAATTCTCCTGCTCTTTTCTTAATCCGACGTCAAACGGCTCCGGAGGAGTTCTATCGTTTTTCAGTAAATCCTGCCAAATATTTTTATCAAGCTTGGGACGGGAAACAACGGAAAAAACGGCATTTTTCAAATTCGGCTTTATCTCCGTCCCCTTGCCGTCGTTAAGATAAACAAATGAAGAATCCGAAAAACTAACCGGCGCGCCAAACGTTTCCGCCAATTTCTCCGCTTCGGGCTTTACGGAAAATACCACGGCGCCCAAAACATTGCTAAAAGCCGCGTCCCCCTTAACTCTGCCGCAATAACCCGCCGGAATTCCTCCCGCGAAAGAAATAACTCCCCTGTCGTTATTTATCGCCGGTTCTTCCACCCACAAAGTGAATATCGAATTTCCACGAGTGAAATTTTCGGCCTTCAGATATTCCGTCCCAAAACTCAATCCCACGGAAGCGCTGTTCACGCACGCGCCTTCGTTATCCATTCTTATGTAAACGAGAAAAGTGTCGTTCGGACCGTATTCGCCCTTGTCCGGGTCTAGATAAAGCAAGGCGGCATTCGCGCTGTGAATAGTAAAATAACAAAAAAATAATACCGCAAAACTATAAAAAATACATCTTACAAGCAAATTCATAATTTTTAATTCATGATTCATAATTTTACCTATATTATATCATTAAAATCAAAAACCCCTAAATGGTACGTGCCCCGTTGAGGCAACAGCAAAAAATAAAAACACAAAATAAAAAATTTAAACAAAATTTTCAATTTCTAATTTAAAATTTTAAAACAATTTCCAATTCTAAAAATTTAATAAATTAATTAACTGAAATATTGTTTGAAACTTGATCATTGGAATTTGTTTAGAAATTATAAATTTGAAATTAGAAATTCTCGCGAAGCGAGCTTACCCGGTCCAATAAAACAGCATGATGGAGAAATCCGCCAAATTTACTTTCGTATCTTCATTAAAATCCGACCTCGTTTCCGAAGTTCCCCAATCGATCAAGAATATGGAAAAATCTATAAGATTTACAAATCCGTCTTTATTTATATCCGGTAAAAGTCCGTCTTTCGGCTGCAAACCTTCTTTGCCGATATAAAAAGCTGCGGAACGGCTGAAACCGCTCTGAACAACGCTTGTAGTCGAGCGGGAGAGCTCAAAATAAGCCTTTGCCGAATACTCGGATTCATTTTCAAGCGATTCGGTGTTGAATTGAAGCGCCCAAACGCCGACCTTGTCCGTTCTTGTATCCAAAATAACCGGCTCCTCGGAACTTATATGCGTTACAATTTTAACATCCGGAACCGATTCGCCCTCGATGTTTAATAAATCCCCCTTGTTAAGCTGTTGGGACGAAAGGCTTATTGTGGGAGGCAACAAAACTCCGGAAATATTATTGACCGCGCTTTGGACTATTTCAAAAGTCGCGGCTAAAGTAAGCGACTTCACGCCCTTTTTATCCGCCGCCCAAAAGCCGAAAGTCGCCGTACCCGGACTGATTTCTGTTGTCGAATACGAAAAATCAGCGTTAGTGTCGGCTTTTGTTTTCCCGAGCACGCTGCCGTCCATCAAAATATTAACTTCCGTGCCCGGGTAAGCTTTCCCTTTTATTATAACTTTTGTTTCGTTCGTCGATGGCGTAACGCCTGACGGAAGCGGAACCTGCGGCACCTCACCTCTGGGTATGCCTCCGCCGCCACCGCTTCCACCACCGCCGCCGGCGGGGGTCTCTGACGGAATAGGCTCGGCCTGGCACAAATCGGAGCAATAATCCCCCGAAGTATTGTTGCCGTCATCGCACTGCTCGCTATAACGCGACTGAAGAACCGCGTCCCCGCAATGCGGCCCCCAACTCATACAACCCGCGGCGCATTTCCTATCGGCTATTGTGATGGAATAAGCGCCGGAATTAACGCCGTCATCGCATAATTCACCCGCCTGAACATTGCCGTCTCCGCAATATTGAATTGTTACGGTAGTAATCAAATCATCGGCTTTAGAACGGGAAACGAAAAACAGACACAAAAAAAATGATCCGACGACAAACGTCGTAAAAACAGAAGTCCTGAAAATGACCCGCAAATTCATCTGAAAAACATTTAATTTATTAATCAATCGCCTTCCCGCTCCAAACGCCGGGCTTCAATCGATGCTCTCCTTCTTCTATATTTTCTTCTTCTCAAAACTGCGATAAAAACCAGAATAGAAAAAATCAAAACCGCTCCGCCGAACACGCTTACAACCTTGGCTTTATCCTGAAACGAAAGGCCAGCAAAACCGTAACCCCTGTAGCCGGGTATAGAACCTAATGCCGATATGCCTAAGGTCACCTCGCCCTCCTGCGCGATTTCGTCTTTCTTGTATATGGCGAATTTCGCGGCGTATCTTCCGGATTTAAGCCATGTCGGAAATTCGGCGGTAATATCGTCCGTCGCAAAAGGAGGGATTGTTTCCATTTCGTTTTTGTTACAGACATCTTCTAAAAGATTTTCCAAACGATAATCGTAAATCTTAAAACATGTTTTTGTCGGGCCAAAATCGCCGTTACCCGTATTCTGTATGGTCATTATAAAACTGGCCTTACCCGGAAAATATAAGCCCCATTTTGTATACCCTTCTTCCAAATCTGCCATCCTCACGCGCTTCACCTCAAAATCAAGAACTTTGTCGACAACTTCTATATCCATATCAACCTGCGCGCCCAACGCTATACTCACGCCACCGCCCTTTGGAATCCCCACGGGCGAAGTTCTGATTCTTATCTTTCCGCTATATTTTTTATACTCGGCGTCCTTGGGAACATTAATTCTGAAAAAAATAGGCACTTTCTGTTCTCCGGACGCCATTATAAATTCGAGTCCTTTGTCCACAGTGATCCAGTCTGCAACCTCGGGGGCGTTTATCGTTATCTCAACTTTCAAATCATCCTGCGGATCGGAGCGGACAAAAGTTATTTTCTGTTCAAAAGACGAACCCCTCGTAAGTCGGTTGTTCCTGATATAGGGAGGAGTAATACCGAAACCCGCCAATGCCAAATCCGCGCCGAGCAAAAAAAGCGCGCCGCATATCAAAAGTAATACGGGTATAAAATACCTTAACTTACCCAAGAAAACCGATTTGGGTATCATGGTATTATTTTAACACATGATTATAAACATCGTCCAACGGCAAATTAACAAAAAAAACCTTTTAAAATAAAGCTTTTTGAAGTCTAAAAAATAAAAATAATCCATAAAACCTTAAATATAAAGGGGGAAATTGGCAATAAAAAAACCCGTTTGTCCCAACGACAAACGAGCGATATCTAAATAAAAGCTATCCACAGCGCGAATAAAATCACCATTCAGTCGCCTCGCCCCATAAAGCCACAATGGTATCCTGGCCAAGATAACTACCGGACATGGTTATGGTACCGGGAACACGAATGCCCCAATAGGTATTCTTCGTTTGAATAGTGGAAGTGCTTGTGGTTTTTTGAACATTCAGCTCTATGTTCGCCGTCGTGGTGGAAGAAAGCAAGCGAATTAACGGATCATTATAAGCAAGAGAGGATGTCGCGAACCTTTGCTCGTAAACCGGAATTGTGCTCGTCGCCGAAACAGGACATGAATTCGGCGCCGTCCAAGTGGTGCACATTGAATCGCCATAAACCGCCTCGTCCAAACCGACGTTTCCCAACGCGCGCAAATCCGTGGTCTTGTTTATAGGGTCGTTGGCATTACCCGGCTGTAAGGCGCCGTAATTTATAGTTGTCGTTGAAACGTCGTATCCTACAAAAACTTCCATTTCATTACTGCCCGTCGTACTCTCAACAAGAGAAGTTGATGTCGCGTCGTCGTCCGTCATTCTCACCGAGGCGCGCCAATTTTGAGAAAAATACTGTGTATCGGATGCGGTGGTGCCAACGGTTGGGTCTGCCAAAAACCACAAAGGAAAAGTGCAACTCCATACCGCCGCGGAATCGGTTATACCCGTGCAAGAACCGCCGACCTGCGAACAAGACGGATTCCAATACGTGGAAGTAGCGGCATCGGGGTAGCAATTATTTGGATTATAATGACCGGAGGCCGCGCAGTTTGCCTGTCCCACACCGGAACGATAAACATTAACCTCTGCAAGCACAAACTCGTTC
>CAZVBU010000049.1:0-5750 GCA_964625935.1 uncultured Candidatus Saccharibacteria bacterium | reverse complement strand
AAGGGGAATAGATTGGTTTAAGGCGAACAAGAGTAAGCACACTTTGTCTGACGAGAAAATCAGCGAACTGGAAAAGGTTTTGAAAAGAAAGCTCTAGATTCCGTTATTTTTTAAAAAAACCGCGCCCGTCCTCGAATTTTTCCGCGGGCGGGTTTTTGTTTTTACGGCAAGACGCGGGTTCTTTACATTTCCGCCTCGGATTTGATAAAATACTTTTCGTAACCGGATTATTTCTAATATTCTATTTTTAATTTTAAAATAACATGACGAACGAAATAAAAATCGCGTTGATTATAATAGGAGGTTTTGTTATGCTTTCGGTAGGCGCGTTTATTACCTTGGGGATGTTCGGGACTCCGCCCGCGCAAGAACAAGCCACGCAAACGGGAGAAACCCCGGCTCCGGCAGAATCCCCCGAAGGCCAGAATCTGGATACCCGCGCTCTGGATTCGCTTCTTTCGGATCAAAACGAAAATAATAACAATAATAACGCGACATCGTCACCGGACAAACCGTCGCAAACCCCTTTTAAAATGCAACTTATCACCTTATATACCAATTTCGGCAATATACAATTCCAAACGTACGACAACGACGCGCCGAAAACCGTCAATAATTTCGTAACGCTCGCCAACAAGGGTTTTTACAACGGCCTGATTTTTCACCGTGTTGTGAAAGATTTTGTCATACAAGGAGGCGACCCGCAGGGAACAGGCACGGGCGGGCCCGGCTACACGTTTGAGGACGAGCTTAATCCGAATACTCCGTCATACAAAGAGGGCTACAAAAAAGGCGTTGTTGCCATGGCGAACAGCGGACCTAATACAAATGGCAGCCAATTTTTTATAATGCTCAAAGATACGCCATTGCCCCACAATTACACCATATTCGGAAAAGTCATCGACGGGCAGGACGTCGTGGATAAAATAGGGCAGGTTCCGGTGGGGCCAAACGACAAACCTCTTCAAAATGTCGTAATAAATAAAGTTGAAGTTTTAAACATGGGCGGCATGGGGGGAAGATAGCCGTTTTCACAAATAATTAATCTTAAACTGGGAAAATGCGGAGAAGGGTCTCCGTATTTTTCTTGATTTTTCTTGACAGAAAAAAAAGTAAGAATTATACTCCCGTAACACCTTCAGAAGTTCCTGAAATCAAACCCTGCTTTAAAACGGCAGGGCTTGACAAATTATTTAAAATATATATAATTAAACGGATTTCTGAGAAGTGCGGCACTTTGAAAATTTGAGTTAAATCCGAAAGGAGGAAGGAGGTGAAAAAAGGTTTCAGGTTTTAAAATGTTTAAAACGGGGGTTTTAAACAAGCGTTTGCTGGCTGAAAATAGAAAGATAGCAAAAACACACCAAACCTATAGGGAGGATTTATCATGAACGAGAGAAAAGGCATTCTGACAATCATGTTCGCGGCAGTCATCGGAGTCGTATTTCTGGGCGGGCTTATGCTCGACATCGACCGGGTTTTTGCAACCGACGATGGCGGTTCTTCGGGAGTCACTATCGGCGGAGTCGTTGGCGACGACGATTTCGGCATCGGTGGCGTAGGTAACGCGGGGGCCAAGTATTACGGTCCCTCGGGCTACGCCATTACCGGCGGAGAACTGGACATTGAACGAGGATGTGACGGCTGCTGGGGCAAATTCGTTAAAGGCGAGTTGGACCTCTACGCAATCAGCAAAATCACCGAGCCCTGCGATCCAAGAATCAATTTGGATGCCAATCTTATCGGTGTCGCGACCAACGGTTCGGCGACGGGATACTTCGAAGGCGATTTTGCAGGGAACTCTCACGGGCCTACGGGCGCTATGGGCGTGGGGAACATTGAAGGCGAAGTGAATGTAACGCCAGACCATGTTAGAGTTAAAATCCACTCCGGCATTCGCACCGACGGCAACTAGCATTTCTGGAATCTTAAGATTTGCTGAAAACCAAACCAAGTGCCGCGGCGGCATCAAAAACCGCCGCGGCAAAAACCAAACACAAGTTCCCCTAAAAATTCTCTGAAGGAGATGCCATGAAATACAAATTCCTGATTATCTTCGCTGTTTTTACGACGATCATGCTTTTCTCCGCCAAACCTTCGGTTTTCGCGATCGAAGAACCGTCATCTCAATACGCGGATTCTGATTCTCAAGCCGTCGCCATCATCGACAATTCAGGCGATTCCGTTTACAACGGCAAAAAAGAACGGATGAATCCGATGTCCACCGGCAAATTGGACGGCGCCGTAGGTAACACTCCGGGAAGTGTTCCTCTGGTCGTAAAACACGCGACCAACGAAGAAATTCCCGAGCATGAACGGGCGGCCGGCTGGCAGTTTATCTGGTACACTCCGTTTTGGGAAGCGAATGGAATGGCCATGGCCAATCTTGAGGCTATGAGCCAAGAAGAAGGATGGGCGGCCGTTCCGATTCTCGGCTGGCTTTTTAACGCCGGCATGAACATCAAACGGACTGATTACGGTTTTGATTTCCCGGAATTTAATGGCCAAGTCGGCGTTCTTCGCGCTTACCCGACGGTTGAAAACTATCCCAATCTAGCGGGCGCCAGATATTGGGAAGTCGGCAATCGGATTGTCATGGGCGACGACAATGACTCTATGGAGAAAGCCGTGTCCGCCGCTGTAAAAGAACTCAAGGCCAAGGGCGCCAATCATTTTATCGGACTGGCGAACATGGACTTCGTTTTGCGCGTTACTTCGAGAGGACTGGGCACCGGTGTGGGCGCGGCCAAAGAATTCATCACAAACAACGTGATGGTCGGCGGCGCGGCGGGCAGCGGATTCGTCAATGTCGGGGCGAGGTATGTGCGGGCTCCGCACGTGAAAGTCATCGGCTTCCGGATTGTAAAAAACGGAGCAGGTGGTAAAGAGGAATTCGTAGGACCGATGCAGTTCCAGAAAAAGGCGACATCGAAACCAGTTGCGCAAACCGGTGAAGACGCGGACAAGCTCAGAGCCGAAAACGAAGGCCTCAAAGCCGCTGTCAGAGCCCTAAAAAACCGGGTCGAGCCGCTCCTCACCGACATGAAGCCGTACGAGGATTATGTGCCGGTATTCGGCGAGGGAGAATTTACCTTTGTCCAAGTCGGAACGATTTTCTGCGACTTTAACGGCCTGCCATTCGAAGGCGAGTATGCCAAAATTCCCGCGATTCTCGACCGCATTCTGAAGGTCGCGAATACCGACGAAACCGCCACGGTGGTTTCGCTGGGCGACTGCTCTAACCCTGGTGCCGAACAATACAACTATGGTGTTATTGGTCGCATTCGCGGCAAGCACGGCGCAGACATTCTGACCAAGGCCGGTATCAAGCTGGAAATCAGGCCGGTCACCTCGGGCAACGGCTGGGTGAAGTTTAACGCCGCAAAACATGGCGAAAAATACAAACAACTGGGCGATGAGCTCAAAGCCAAGTACAAATACAGGTATAACGGCTCCGACTCCAGCTGGAATCCGGCCGATCAGGCCATTCATTTTTTTGTGGTTTTCAAAAAATAATTTACGGATTTAACATTTAGATTAAATTCCGCCTAAAAACGGAATAAGCAAAGCCCCCGGCGCGAAACGCGCTCAGGGGGCTTTTGTTTTCTCTAAAAAAAACACGAAAAGGACAGCCCTCTTCACCTGCAGAATTCACCAACAAACGCGGCAGAAAGCTGTTTTACACAGGGCTCGCCGAATTCCCAGAAAAAAATACGCTGGTCGGCTCCAAGATTAAGACGTCCGTTTTCGACAGAAACACCGCAAAAACCGCTTCCGGCGAAAACCGCCCGACAAAACGCCCGGCCATTCCCGAAAATGCGGCCATCGGGACGCGCCCAGTCGTGCCGGCAAAATCCGATATGGAGCTTTTCTCTCATTTCGCGGACCAAATCTTCGTGGAGGCGCTTGTCATTTTTCGTAATTATCAAAATAGCGGTCGGATGCAAAACGGACACATGAATCAGTCCGTTTTTCAAACCGGCGCTTTTATAAGCTCGGGTAACCTTTTCGGTTATGTCAACAATGTCGTTTTCTTTTTCCGTTGAAACTTCAAAATCGGCAAATCGCGCGGCAAAAACAACTTTTCTTTTCATTTGTCACGAACCGGATAAACTCTCGCCAATGACACAACAATGAATTTTTAGACCGTTTTCTTTCGCGTCTGGTCCGAAGCGAACAACAATCTTTTTTTGTATAAGTTCTCCGAATCTAATACCCAAAGAACACGATCTCACGGCAAAATCATCATGAATACGAAAACGACCCGATCCTTCAATGTCAATTTGAATAATTCCGGAAAAAAGACCGCAGAAATTAATTTCTTTCTGCAATTTTTGCGCGATATCCGCGTAATGCCTTTGTTCTTCAATGGACTTTAAAATTTCCTCTTTCGTAAAATAAATAGTGAATCCTTTGTTTATCATCTAGCCGTCTCCTTTTTAATTTATCAAATTACCGCCAGTTGTCCGTTTCCCTTTTTTTATATATACTATGAATCAATGGATTCGGCAAGTGTAAGAAAAAAATATCTTGAATTTTTTAAAAACCGCGGGCATGCAATAGTCCCGTCGGCTTCGCTTTTACCGGAAAACGACTCGTCAACGCTTTTTACCAGTTCGGGGATGCAGCCGCTCGTACCGTATCTTTTGGGCGAAAAACACCCCGCGGGAAAACGGCTTTGCGACAGCCAGAAATCTTTCAGAGCAGGAGACATAGAGGAAGTCGGAGACAATAGGCACAGCACCTTTTTTGAAATGCTCGGCAACTGGTCTTTGGGCGATTACTTCAAAAAAGAACAGCTTCCGTGGTTTTGGGAGTTTCTTACAAAAGAGCTTGGCATTGACCCAAAACGACTTTTTGTTTCGGTTTACCGCGGGAACAAAGAAATCGGTGTTGAAAGAGACGAAACATCGGCAAAAATCTGGGAAGAAATATTCAAAAAAGAGGAAATAGACGCCAAAATTGCCGACATGGCGGAGGAAAAAGGAATGCAAAACGCGCGAATTTTCTATTACGGCGACAACAAAAACTGGTGGTCGCGATCCGGCGTTCCGGCAAATATGCCTGTTGGCGAAATCGGCGGACCGGATAGCGAAGTTTTCTACGACACAGGGAAAGAACACGATAAAAAATTCGGCGAATTTTGCCATATAAACTGCGATTGCGGAAAATACATAGAAGTAGGGAACAGCGTTTTTATAGAATTCGTGCGCACAGAAAAAGGATTCGAGCAGTTAAAACAGAAAAACGTGGATTTTGGAGGCGGGCTTGAAAGAATAACAATGGTCGCCGGTAACCATAAAAACATATTTGAAACTGATCTCTACTCTCAAATTATTTCTGGAATATCTCTGCTTTCCGGCAAAAAATACGACGACAATCCGAAAGCTTTTGAAATTATTTCCGACCACATCAAAGCGGCGGCGTTCATTATGGGTGACGACAAGGGGATTTCTCCGTCCAATACCGACCAGGGATATGTTGTAAGACGGCTTCTAAGAAGGGCTATCCGTTACGGACAACAAATCGGCATAAAGGACACTTTATGGACAAAAAATATAGCGCGAAGCGTTATAAACACTTACAAAAATATCTATCCGGAACTTGAAAGAAATGCTTCTTTCGTAGAAAACGAAATAGAAAAAGAAGAAGAAAAATTCAAACAGACAATGACACAAGGCCTTAGGGAATTTTCAAAAATAACAGCCGGAGAAAAAGTAATATCCGGAAAAAATGTTTTCAACCTTTTT
>CAZVBU010000048.1:0-5775 GCA_964625935.1 uncultured Candidatus Saccharibacteria bacterium | reverse complement strand
TTACGGCAGACGATATAATATAAAAACATGGCGGAAAAACAAACAAAAAAAAATAGCGCGAAAGAACGGGAAGAAAACGATATTCTGGCTCTGGAATGGTCGGCTCCGGAATACGAATATTCTCCGAAATCGAAAGAATGGTACATAATGCTCGGTAGCGTCTGCGTATCGCTTTTGATAATCGCGATATATTTTAAAAATCTCCTGATGGGCGTTCTTATTTTTACCGGCGGGTTTACCATAGCAATTATGGCCGGGAAAAAACCAAAAATAGTAAAAATCGGGATAGACACGCGCGGAATAACGATGGAAAAGCAGATGTACTCTTATAAAAACATCAAATCTTTCTGGGTAGAATATGAACCGCCAAAAAGAAAAGAAATCATACTGACGCTCAAAGAAGGAATAATGCCCGTGGTAAAAATACCACTCGGAAAAAGCAACCCGAACGAGGTGAGAAAATTCGTTTTAAGATTTGCAAAGGAAATCGAATACGAATATACTTTTACAGACGCTCTGGCTGAACGGTTAAAATTGTAAAAAACAGGCAAAACTGACAAAACACAACATTCCTTAGCTCCCTCCTACGCTCAAATTGCGTTTGAGCTACGGAAGGGTGAGATTGTAATTTTGTTTTACTTTTCACCCTTCGTAGCTCCGATGAAATCGGAGCGAAGCGGAGTCCCCATAGCTCAACGGATAGAGTACAGGTTTGCGGAACCTGGGATCGAGGTTCGATTCCTCGTGGGGACGCCAAAAAACAAAAACAAACTTCCAAAAGTTGTATTTTTAATTGCCAAAAATTTACCGTTGGCATAAAATACCTATGTATCATTAATTAATTTTTAAAAACATGGAAGAAAAACCTTATCTTTATGTGCAAAAAATGGCGGAAATAGGAAAGGCCCCGACATCAAGCGGGCGATCGCGTGTGTTCGGTAAAATAAGCTTTAACGAGTTGAGCCTGGCCACGGCGCAAGTCAACAAAAGACCGGTAGAATATTTCCACAACGAAGACTTTATCAAGACGGAATATGTAATAGGAAAAAACTCAAAAAAACCCGTTACGATAGACGGACCGGCAGTTGTCGCCGCGATGAGTTTCGGCGCTCTTTCCAAGCCTTCAAAAATAGCCATAGCCAAAGGAGCGGCTATGGCGAACACCGCGGATAATACCGGCGAGGGCGGAATGCTCCATGAACAAAGACTGGCGGCAAAAGTGCTCATAGCGCAGTATTCCACAGGCAGATTCGGCGTTGACGAAGAATATCTCGGCAAAGCCGATGTTATCGAAATAAAATACGGACAAGGAGCTAAACCGGGACAAGGCGGACTTCTGCCCGCGGATAAGGTTACCGAGGAAATAGCAAAAATACGAAGCAGCAAAACAAAAAAAATAAATCCCCGGGAAAGCGTGCACTCTCCCGCCGCTCATCCCGACATATTCTCGATAGCCGATCTCAAAAAAAAGATAAAATGGCTGAGAGATCTCACGGCGGGAAAACCGATAATTCTCAAAATAGCGGCGTGCGACATCGAAAAAGATCTGCCCCTCGCGATACAAGCCGGCTCGGATGTTATCGCCATTGACGGCTCGGAAGGAGGAACCGGCGCGGCACCGGGCGTAATGTTGCATAATACGGGGATGCCTACCGTCGCGGCGCTTGTGGAAGCCAGATACATAATGGATAAGCTTAAAGCGAAGCAAGACCTCTGGTTTGGCGGCGGAATTTATACCGGAGCAGACATGGCAAAAGCGCTGGCTTTGGGCGCGGATATGATATTTACTGGGACCGCCTTAATGCACGCGATGGGATGCATAAATTGCGGAACATGCCATTTGGGCAAATGCCCCAGGGGAATCGCGACGCAGGACCCGGAGCTTTCCTCGAAACTGAATATCGAAGAGGCGGCAAAACGCGTTTCAAATTATTTCAAAGCCGCGAGAAGCGAAGTCAAAATGCTCGCGGCCGCCTGTGGACACTCTTCGGTTTATGAGCTCAATAAAGACGACTTAATGCCGCTTACAAGAGAAATGGCGGACATAACCGGAATGCCGCTAATAGGGATGGAACGGGCGAAAAAACTTTTCCGGGACAAATAAATCAAATGGAGTTGAAATCGCTCCTCGCCGAAGAGCTCAAGCTTACGCCTTATCAAAAAAAGGCTCTTGAAAAACTCGGTCTTAAAACCGCGGAAAATCTTTTGTGGTATTTTCCTTTCAGATACGAAAAATTCGCCGAACCGAAAACAATAGCGGACGCTCCGGAAGGCGCGGAAGCCACATTTTACGGCAACATATCCCGCATTGAACTGGAAAAAACGTGGCGAAAAAAAATACCTCTCGCGCGGGCGATTTTAAACGATGGAACCGGTAAAATGAACCTTGTCTGGTTTCACCAGCCGTTTATCGCCAACCTCCTGAAAGAAAATGACTATGTGGCGGTTACGGGTAAAGTGCAAAAAGGGAAAAACGGGTGTTATGTGGCAAACCCCGTTTACGAAAAAATTGTTCCTGAAGAAACCGAAAAAAAAGAACATAATATGCTGGCCGTTTACCCGGAAACGCGTGGTATAACATCAAGATGGTTCAGGTTTTCCGTACAAAAAATATTCAAAAAAATCTCCCCGGAACAATTCGGTGATTTTTTGCCGGGAGAAATACTGAAACGCTACAATATCCCTTCCCTCAAAAACGCCCTCGTTTATATCCATACTCCAAAAGCCCTGAAAGACGCCGAAGCGGCGCGCAAACGTTTCGCGTTTGAAGAAATACTTCTTCTTCAGATTTCCCGTCTCAGCCAAAAAGCGTCGCTAAAAACCAAGCCGGCGCCCGTGATAAAAACGGAAATTGAAGATTTAAAAGACTTTTTTTCCAATCTGAATTTCCAACCGACAAAATCCCAAATGACCGCGATAAAAGAAATACTGAATGATTTCGGAAAAAAAGAACCGTCCGCGCGCCTTCTCGAAGGCGACGTGGGTTCGGGCAAAACACTGGTCGCGGCCGCCGCGTCATACGCGATTTTCAAAAACGCGAGCCAAACCGCCTACATGGCGCCGACAGAAGTTCTCGCGCGCCAGCTCTTCGAATCTTTTATAAAATACTTCGTCGGCACGAACGCGAAGATAGGTCTCATCACTTCTTCCGAATGCCGGAAATTCCCCTCAAAATCAAACCCGAAAGACTCAACGCAGATATCAAAAACAAAACTTCTGGAATGGACAAAAAACGGCGAAATACCGTTGCTTATAGGAACCCACGCTCTTATACAAAAAAATGTCCAATTCAAAAAACTCGGATTTGTCGTCATAGACGAACAACACCGGTTCGGAACAAACCAAAGAGCGATGCTGGTATCCAAAAAAAATACCGGCGAGGACAAAGCAACGCCTCATTTTCTCTCGATGACGGCGACGCCCATTCCGAGAACACTTGCCCTAACCATATACGGCGACCTCGACTTGACCCTTATAGACGAAATGCCGCCGGGAAGAAAAGAAATAATAACGGAAATAATATCTCCGAAAGACAGAGCTTTGGCATACGAGAAAACGCGCGAAGAAATAAAAAACGGCAGACAGGCTTATATCATCTGCCCGCGCATAGAACCCCGGGACGAAAACAAGGAAAATTTTCTCACAATGAACATGAAAGCCGTAAAAGAAGAGACCGAACGGCTGAAAAAAGACATCTTCCCCGAATTCGAGATTGGAATGCTCCACGGAAAAATGACTCCGAAAGAAAAAGAAAAAACGATGAAAAAATTCAGGAACAACGAAATCCAAATCCTTGTGGCGACATCGGTAATAGAAGTCGGAGTCGACGTGCCAAACGCGACCGTCCTTATAATAGAAGGGGCGGAACGCTTCGGCCTTTCCCAATTACACCAGCTGAGAGGCCGCGTCAGAAGAAGCACGCACCAGCCGTACTGCTTTGTGTTCACGGAATCAAATTCGGCAAAAACCGCTTCAAGACTCAAAGCGCTAAAAACCGCGAAAAACGGATTCGAACTCGCGGAATACGACCTTGAATTCAGAGGAGCGGGCGATCTTGCCGGCAAAAAACAATGGGGCGTAACCGATGTGGGCATGGAGGCTTTAAAAAACATAAAAATGGTGGAAGCGGCGAGAAAAGAAGCCCAGGATATAATAGAAAAAAGCCCGGAACTTAAAAATTTTCCGCTACTAAGACAAAAAATATTGGAGCGCGGCTACGATATCCATTTTGAATAGCCAAGAAAAAACCGGAGATTCAACTTCCGGTTTTTTCTTGACGATGTTTCGGCGTTACCCAAAAACCCATATATCTTCCCAAAAGAAGGCGCATCTGGGAATCCATGCCGGGAATCGCGCCGAAAATAATTATCGTAAATGGTATAAAAACCCACTGAAGAATCATAAATAAAATATGTCTCGCGGTTTTACCGTCGGGGCGTTTTGGCAACAACTTCATGGATATTATAGCCGAACCGATAAGCCCCGTCATCGCTATAGTCATAAGCCAGCGAGTCATCCTGGGAAGATTATAGGATAAAAGCAGGCTATTGAACTCCTGCCCTCCAAGCATCAAAGGCAGCCACCCGAGCATAAAAATCAAAATCGGATTGGTCGCGAGAGACCAGAATCCCTCAAGCTGGATAAATGAAAAACGTAATTTTTTCCCAAACGGTATCGATTTGTTTTTTATAAAGGAAAAAAGAATATAAGGAACATTCTCCACTCCCCAAGTCCAGCGCCTTTGCTGTTTATAAACATTCGCCATTGTCCCTATTAAAGTCGGAGCCAAATTCGCGTCAAGAGAAACCGGATACGATAACGGAACAACTTTATAATTACCGTCATAAAATACGAAAAAATTCCAAAAAATACGCGAATCTTCAGAAACCATATTTTTCTGCCAATAACCTATTTCGTAAAGTGATTTAAACGACATCGAATGCGAAGAAAAAGTAGCCAAACGCTCGGGACGCTCCTGTTGTATCATCTGCCAGAAAGTCCCGGAGGTGGCGACGACGCGCGAAATCGCCGGAGCAGACCAGATATTATTGTTATAAACCGGCACCGGCTGAAAGGACGAGCGGTAAGGGTCGTCGGTCGTCAAAAAATTCCAAGTAAGACAATAAAAATAATCGGGATAAACCCTTGTGTCTATATCGAACGCCGAAACCAAAACATCGGCATACGAAAGATTTTTCTTATCCAAAATTTCCACACGCGCGCGTTCCGCGGCGTAAGCAATATTCGACCCCTTGCCGGCCATTTCCCCGGGAACGTCTTTCGGATGGACCGTAATTATGAACCCGCCGAATTTTTCTCCATAATTATCTTTTATCCTCAAAGCGATTTCTTGGGCCGCGCTCCCCGCTCTTTCCTCGGACGCCAGCACAATAAACATCCGCTCTTTCGGCCAGCCCGCGGCGAGAAGGGATTCCATCGTTCCGGAAACAACTTCATAACTTTCCTTATAAAAAGGTAAAAGAACAAGCTGGTGCAAATGCCCCCACTTCAGATTTTCCAAGCGTCCGCGCCAATCCGCCGCCATATTCTTTTTCATGCGCCCCCAGTTCGCTCTCAAGTGCATGGAAAGATACGCGGTTTTTATTAGCCAATAAACGTCAAAAATAATGATAAAAAGCGCGACCCAAATGGGCTTTTTCCAGGACAAGAAAATTATCCCCAAAATCGTGCCCCAACTCAAAAAACCCGGCAAAATCTCAAGAAAACGGTAAATAACGCGGTCTTTTCCGCCTAATTCCGAAGCTCTGCCTATTT
>CAZVBU010000047.1:0-5799 GCA_964625935.1 uncultured Candidatus Saccharibacteria bacterium | reverse complement strand
GTTTTATGGTTCAGGATCGGGACAAAAAATTGCCCTATTTCCCGTGTCTTAAAAAGTATGGCTGACAAGGCGGTTTTGTATCTTCGCGCCGAAGACATGCTCGTTAAGAGGCCTTTTTTTATAATTTTTATTTCAAAATTTCTTTACGGATTTAATCATCTTTTGATAGTCAAGGCGGCTTCATCCGGCATCGAATTCGGCAAGTTTATGCGCGTTAATGTTTTGGCGACTTTTTTGTGGATCGCTCTCGTCGGTGGTCTCGGGTATTTGTTCGGCGCTTCTTTTTATTCTTTTAAAAAACTTATGCATTATGCCGAGTTCGCGGTCTTGGCCTTCATAATACTCTTTCCTTTTATCGAACGTTTGATTTCCGGGTTGATATTCAAGGTTTCCGGCAAGAAAAGCGGTGGTGTTTTGGAAAATCGCGTTGAAAATTGATATAATAATTATAATGACGGAAACCGAAGAATTAAAAAAAATGGTTGAAGAAAACCTTGCAATTTCCAAGGAATCGCTTAATATTTTAAAGAAAATGCACCGAGCGCAGATGATTGCGAGCGCGTTTAAGGTCTTTTACTGGCTCCTTATAATAGGCGCGTTTGTGGGGGCGTATTATTACATTAAGCCGATTCTCGAAACAATGATGGTGACGTGGCAGAAGGTCGCGAGTGATGTGGCCGGTATTGGCGAGCTGGGTAAAAACATAGATCCGGATGCCGTTTCACCCGATCTGATGGACAGGTTGAAAGGATTGTTGAAATAATTATCAGTTGATGGTTTAAAACTTGCGGTTGGTAATTTTTTGCGACGCCGGTGCTTCCTGTATGGCGCGTTTAATAATTAAAAAATTGATGTTATTTCTTAAGCCGAGGTAGCTCAGTGGTAGAGCATTTCTCTGAAAAAGAAAGGGTCGGTGGTTCGATTCCACTCCTCGGCACAAAATGAAAAATCAGCACGCCGTATATTTAATACGCAGTTTAAAAGACGGCAGTTTTTATGTCGGCATATCAATTGATCCTTTCAAAAGACTGCTTGAACATAATTCAGGCAAGTTGAAAGTCACCAGAAGTCGTAAACCTTTTGAATTAATGTGGTATAAATACTATGATTCTGCGGCAGAAGCAAGAAAACATGAAAAATGGCTGAAAAAGAAATCGCGCGAATATAAAAATAAATTAGCCGAGGTAGCTCAGCTTGCCCCGCCTGAGATAGGCGGGGTGAAGTAGAGCATTTCTCTGATTTACCCCGTCTGAATGGGCGGGGAAAAGAAAGGGTCGGTGTGCTTGCCCCGCCCGGTATGGGCGGGGTTCGATTCCACTCCTCGGCACAAAATGAAAAATCAGCACGCCGTATATTTAATACGCAGTTTAAAAGACGGCAGTTTTTATGTCGGCATATCAATTGATCCTTTCAAAAGACTGCTTGAACATAATTCAGGCAAGTTGAAAGTCACCAGAAGTCGTAAACCTTTTGAATTAATGTGGTATAAATACTATGATTCTGCGGCAGAAGCAAGAAAACATGAAAAATGGCTGAAAAAGAAATCGCGCGAATATAAAAATAAATTAGCCGAGGTAGCTCAGCTTGCCCCGCCTGAGATAGGCGGGGTGAAGTAGAGCATTTCTCTGATTTACCCCGTCTGAATGGGCGGGGAAAAGAAAGGGTCGGTGTGCTTGCCCCGCCCGGTATGGGCGGGGTTCGATTCCACTCCTCGGCACTTTAAAACACAAAAACCCCAATTTTGGGGTTTTTGTCTCTTCTTCGTTGTTCACCTTTCCGTGTGTTTTACGGGATTTTTTGTTTGTTTTTTGTTAGAATTATATTAAATAAAGGTTTTTAATATAATTGTTTAACAGCTTTTTATGAATAAAAAAATAATAATTCTTTTAGTGGCAATTATCGTTATCGCCGCCGTTTCTTTCGCGGTTTTGAATTACTACGTTAAGCCGCTTCAGGAATCAAAAAATACGAAGATGTACCGCGTCGGACTTTTGCAGTTTGCTCCTACCGTGAGCGAGAATATGGACGGCTTCAAAACCGGAATGGGGGAAATGGGTTATGAGGAGGGTAAAAATATAACATATTTTTATCGCGACGCGAACGGGAGCGTGGACACGGTAAAACAATACGCGAAAGAGCTTGCCGATATGAATTTGGACATGATATTCGTTAATACTTCTCCGGCCACCGGAGCGATAAAAGAAGCGACAAAAGACAGCAAAACCCCGGTTGTTTTTTCAATGGTCGCCGATCCTTTGGGCGCCGGTTTTGTCGCAAGTGTTGAAAGTTCGGGCAATAATCTCACGGGGACCGGGTGCGCTTACATAGAAATAGCCGCCAAGCGTTTGGAGATTTTGAAAGAAATATCGCCCTCGGTCAAAAAAGTTTTGGTTTTTTACAGACCGGAGGACAAAAGCGGCGGTCCCGCGGCTAAGAAAATCATTGAAAAATCAGAACCCATCGGGGTAGAAATTATCGCCGTGCCGATTTCTCAGCCTCAGGATATAAAAAATTATCTTATGGGACTTAAGGCGGGAGATATCGATGCCATAATGGATCCGGCGGATTCTATGGTAACAAGCGCGTTCCCCGATCTTTTGGAAACTTCTTTAAAACTAAAAGTACCTTTGATGATGCTTTCCAAGGGTGAAGCCGAAAAAGGAGCTCTTGTAAGCTTTGGCGTTGATTACATAGATTTGGGCAAACAGTCGTCTCTTATCGCCAATCAGGTTTTGGCCGGCATACCGCCTCAAAACATACCATTCGAACAGCCACGCAAGTTTTTTATGGCCGTTAATATGAAAACGGCTTCCCAAATAGGACTTGAAATGCCTAAATCAATTTTGGAAAAAACCGATTTGATAATTCGTTAAAGATATTTTCGCGCTGATTTTTCGGCTACGGGTCCGGGATGTCGCTTATGTTGAATAATTTTTTTAAAAAATTCGAAAAAGAAGGCGGAATACCTCGCGTTGGTTTGATGTATTTTGTCGCGGCTTTCGTCATTGTGTCCAGTGTCATTACTGTGGTAGAGGTCAATTTTACATGGCTTAGGCCGTTTTTGGACGATTTGAGGCAAAATTTCGTGGAATTCCAGTTTATTCAGGCGACGCGCGCTACCGAAAAAATAAACGATGCCCTGATTAATGAAGAGAAAAACGTGGAGAAGCTTGCGTGGGACGCGGCGGTTTTCGGTTTGGACGGAACCGGTTATACTACTTTGATAAACAAATTTTTAAAAGAAAATCCTTCCGTCGAGGAGGTTTCGCTTATCGGTATTTCCGGCCGCGAAGAAAGCAGGATTTCGAGAAAAGAATTTTACGGAAAGGAGGACTATAGAGATTTTTCGTATCTTGAGGAATTCGAAATTCCCAAAAGCGGCAGGAAATATATCAGCCGCGTTTTTCTTTCTTCTTTTTCCGAACCGCTTATCGTTATTTCCGCTCCTGTCCGTGACATCAAAATAAACGAACCGGAAGCAGTTTTGAGGGCTGTGATTCAACTCAGAAATCTGTGGGGAGAGCCGCTTGAAACAAAAATAGGAAAAACGGGAAGAATTACCGTTATTGACGACAAGGGAATGGTAATAGCCGACCAAAATCCGGCGCGCGTTTTTAAGAAAACCAATGTTTTGCATCTTCAGACAGCGAAAGATGTTCTTTTGGGGCAATTTTCGAAAGGCGTCATTTATAAGGATGACAAGGGAATTGATGTGGTCGGCGCGGGAGTGCCCATTACCCAGATGAGGTGGGGTGTTTTGGTTGAACAGGACCTCTCGGAAATAGAAGCTCCGCTTAAAGGCGTTTCCACGAGAATGTATCTGTATCTTGCCGGTTCAATCGCGGTTATTGCCGTTCTCGCGTGGCTTATTTCGGTTCTTTACGCGGCAAACAGAGAGTTGGCGTTAAATCATGAGCGCGAACAGCTGATAGACAGCATGAAATCGGAATTCATTTCGGTGGCCGCTCATCAGCTGAGGACTCCCCTTTCGGCCATCAAGTGGATTTTTTCCATGTTGTTTGAGAATGAGTTCGGTAAGTTGACCGAACAGCAGAAAGAATTTGTCGAAAAAGGGTGTGAATCTACCAACAGAATGATAGCTCTGGTCAACGACCTTTTGGATGTCTCTCGCATTGAAGAGGGAAAATTCGGTTTCGAATTTTTGGAAAATAATATTATTTCCGCGATCAGGGAGACAGTGGAGCAGTTTCGGAAACAGGCGGAAGAAAGAAAAGTAGCCATTGTCGTCGAGGTGCCGGAGGAAAACATAACTATGGTTTTTGATTTTCAGAAAATAAAAATGGTTTTGTCCAACCTCATAGACAATGCCGTAAGATACACGAAAGAGGCCGGCAAAGTAATGGTTTCTTTGAAGAATGCTTTTTCTTCGGTTGAGATTGAAATAAAGGATTCGGGAATAGGCATACCGAATGAACAGCAGGAAAAAGTTTTCGGAAAATTTTTCCGCGCCGATAACGTGGTTAAAATGCAGACTGAGGGTACCGGTTTGGGACTTTATCTTGTGAAAAATATAATAGAACAGCACAAAGGCGTGATAAATTTTAGTTCGGAGGAGGGCGTGGGAACAACTTTCAATATTGTTTTGCCGAAAAAACCGGATTTTTCGTAATTGAGCGCGATTATTTGCGATCCTCGCTATGTTTTACATTTATTTTGTTTGTGCTATTTTGTAAAAAGATTTTTTATTGAAAATATTGCTAAACGAGGAGAGACCGGATGACAAAAATTCAAAGGATAAAAACCGGATTTTGGTTTGGTTACAAATATTGTCTTTTTGGTTTATTGTTGTTTAAAAAAGAAAAGGAAGCGGAATTTTCAGAAGCTGAATTTCGTTTAAACCAATATTTTACGATAGAAGTTCGGAAAAAAGGTTCACCTCTTTATGAGATTTTTGGTAAAAGCTTGAAATTGAAAAAATAGCGGGTGATTCATGGTATGATTTCGGCGTGTATTGCGCTATTTTGCGCCATCCGCTTGTTTCGTTTAATTTTTTAAGAAAAATGTTTTTGCTTCGTTATAATTTTTTAATTGAAGTTTAAAAAACCAAAACCCCCCTCGCGCGATGCGCTTGGGGGGTTCATCTTTCCGGAAAGATGAAGATGCTATTTTACAGCATCCTTCAAAGCCTTTGCGGGGCGGAATTTCGGAACTTTTGTCGCCGCGACCTGGACCATTTCACCTGTCCTCGGGTTGCGGGCTTGTCTGGCTGCCCGTGCTTTTACGGAAAAGATGCCGAAGCCGGCGATGGAAACCTCGTCGCCTTTTGTCAAAGCGGCCGTGATACCATCAAAGATGCCGTCTACTACTCTTTCGGCATCGGCTTTTGTACCGCCGAGCTTCTCATGCACCATTTCGACTATTGAAGCCTTGTTCATGAGTTTTGTTGTATATTTATCAATTGACGACCTTTTTGAAATGTTTTACGGTTTCGGGTATTTCGGTCCCGCAACCGTACTGAATAGATTATAGCTTAAAATATAGCCATACACAACAGTTTTTAATTTTGTGTATTATCTGGCATATTCCACTACTCTAGTTTCTCTTATTACGTTTACTTTTATTTCTCCCGGGAATTTGATTTCTTCTTCGATTTTGGCGGCTATATCGCGCGCCAGTTGTTTGGCTTGGAGGTCTGTGACTTTCTCCGGAGTCACAAAAACCCTTATTTCACGGCCTGCCTGGATTGCGTAAGCTTTTTCGACGCCATCAAAAGCGGTGCAGATGCGCTCCAAATCATCCAGTCTTTTAAGATAGTTTTCGAGAGTATCCCGTCTCGCG
>CAZVBU010000046.1:0-5811 GCA_964625935.1 uncultured Candidatus Saccharibacteria bacterium | reverse complement strand
AGGATAAAAAACCGGAGAAAAAACCTTCCAAAGAAAAGAAAACGAAAAGAAAGTAGAGGGGCAAAATAATTTATATCCGATAATTTGCAATATTTTATTCCGGTTTTATGAAGTTTTCACCGGCTTGTTCAACCTTTGTGGCCGTAGACTGCCACGGCGGAATAGTTTATTCGTGATATTTTCATTTCTTTGGCGGATTTTGCCGGAGCGCTCTAATTTCACCGTAAGCCGCGAATTGCCGGTTACGGTGTTTTTTAATGTGATTTCGGTCGGATTTTCCGCGTTTATTATTGACAAAACATATAATTTATAATATAAATTATAAATTAAGGAACTATTCGCGGAGCAGTATAAAGCCAGTTTATCTTTAATTTCCAGTGTTTTCGGGTTCGCGGGTATTGGCCGGCAAGGACGGCGCGATTGCCGTGAATTGATGAAGCATGATTTATGGTCCGGTTTTAATAAATTTTTAATGAAGTTCATGGGAATATCGACAAGAATATCCGGGAGAATATCGCGTATTTTTGAAAGCTGGCGGAGGTTTTTCGCGAAGAGCGCCGGTTTTGCCGTTTTTCATGATTTCTCGGATTGCTTCTCCGGTCCGCGGTTTAAAAATAATTTTTTTATGGTTTCCTTAAACAAAAAGCTGGATAATTTTTTTAATAGAAAATTGATCATAAAAGGTCTGCCCGGCATGGGTTTGTCAAAGCCATACTCTTTTTTGCTCGCGCCGGTTGTTGTTCTTGCCGTGGCGGGCGTCCAACATCTTATTCTGCCGCGTCCGGACATAGCTCCATTTTTATTTCTCTTTCCGGCCGTTGTTATCGTGACTCTTTTCGCGGGTTTTTTGCCGGGCTTGTTGGCGGCGGCCATTTCGGCTTTTGTCGGCAATTTTTTCTTCATTGAGCCATACCATTCTTTTTCTTCTTTGAAAGAGAAGCCGGTTGTGTTTATCTTATTTTTTATTTCTTCATTTTTTCTGGTTTTGGTCGGCAGTTATTTCAGGCGGACGATGCTCCGTTTGAGTTCGGCGCTTGAAAAAATAAACAAGAGCGAAAAATTGTTCAAAAAAGTCCGGGAGATCGGCAATATCGGTAGTTGGGAAATAGACCTTTCGCGTAAAGCAATGTTTTGGTCAGACGAGGTTTACGGCATATTCGGAATGAAACCCGGCAAGACAGCCGTAACTTATGAAGATTTTTACAGTATCGTGCATCCCGATGACCTCGAAAAAGTTCAGGACTTGTATTCGGCGTCGGTGCGCGGAGGAAAAGAAATATTTGAAGCCGAGCATAGAATCACAAGGCCCGACGGCGAGGTGCGCGTTGTTTATCAGAAGTGCGATCATATACGGGATGAGGAGGGAAGAGTCGTGAGGTCGGTGGGAATGGTCCAGGATATCACCGAAAGAAAACGGTCGGAAACCGCGCTGCGCGAAACCGAGAATGACCTGAACCGCGCGCAAAAAATGGGAAAAATCGGAAGTTGGAGGCTTGACGTGACCAGAAACGAACTCGTCTGGTCAGAAGAGAATCACCGGATATTCGGCCTGGAAAAAGACGAGCCGATGACATACGAAACTTTTCTTTCCTGTGTTCATCCCGATGATATCGAATATGTCGATAAAAAATGGAAAGCTGGGCTCGCCGGCGAGCCTTACGATATCGAGCACCGTATTATGGTGGAGGGGAAGGAAAAGTGGGTGCGCGAGCGCGCGGAACTTGAATTTGACGAAAAAGGCAACCTTATCGGCGGATTCGGGACAACCCAAGACATCACCGAACGGAAGAAAATAGAAAAAGTATTGAGAGAACAGGCGGATCAGTACAACGCCATTTTGGGAGCGACAACCGACGGATTTTGGCTTTTGGATGATAACCTCAACCTTATAGACGTTAACGATAATTATTGCCGGATGAGCGGATATTCGCGCGAAGAATTGTTCGGGATGAAAATACCCAATGATGTTTTGGCGCCCGAAGAAACGGGACAAGTCATTCTTCGCGCTGAAAACATAAGAACCAGGGGACATTACCGTTTCGAATCCCGCCACCGCGCCAAAGACGGAAAGATTTATGATGTCGAGATAAGCTCGGTTTATCAGCCGTCTTTAAAATGGTTTATTGTTTTTATACGCGATATTACAGATAAAAAAATATCAGAAAGGGAGCTTGTTAAGTTTAAACTTGGCATTGAGCGCTCAAGCGAGGCGATTTTTATCACGGATAAAGAAGGAGTGATATTGTTCGCGAATAAGGCCTTTGAAGATATTTACGGATATGAAAAAAACGAGGTTATCGGCAAAAAACCGAATATATTGAAATCCGGTTCGGTGCCACAGGAGCAATACAAGAAGTTTTGGGAAATGATTTTGTCAAAGCAAAACGTTACAGGCGAAATAAAAAACAAAAGAAAAGACGGCGCGCTCATAACTGTCGCCAGTTCTGTAAATCCAATTCTCGATGAAAAAGAAAATATTCTGGGTTTTTTGGCGGTCCAGCGGGACATTACGGAACAGAAGACAGTTGATTCGGCGAAAACAGAGTTTATATCGATAGCGGCGCACCAACTGAGGACGCCTCTTACGGGAATAAGCCTGGCGACGGAAGTTCTTCTTCGGGGAAATGTCGGCGCGTTGAGTCCCGATCAGAAAAGATATTTGAAGCAGGTTTACGATGATGTCCAGAAGATGGCCGTGCTTATCGGAACACTCCTCAATGTTTCGAGAATAGAAATGGGAACTTTCGTGGTGAACCCGATTCCCACGGACATGCCGAGATTTATCGGCAATATACTTAAAAGTTTCCGCCCTCTTTTAAACGATAAGAATATCAATCTTGTGAGCAAGTTGGATAAAAAAATTCCCCAGATGATGAAAATAGACCAGAATATATTATCCAATGTTTTGGGAAACGTGATATCAAACGCCATTAAATACACGACTAAGGGCGGAATCATATATTTTAACGCTGAAAAAGACGAAAGCGGCATAACTTTTATAATAAAAGATACCGGGCCGGGAATTCCGAGAAGCATCCAGAAGAAAATTTTTACCAAGCTATACAAGACTTTCGATTTTTTGAGCAGTGAGGGCGATATCAGGAGTTCCGGCCTCGGGCTTTATATAGCCAAGCTCCTTATCGAGCAATTGGGCGGGAAGATATGGTTTGAGTCGGAAGAAAAAACAGGGACTACTTTTTATATTTCAATTCCGTATGTTTTTGAAAATAATGGCTTTGAAACCGGCGGCAGTAAATCCGAAAAAGACAAAAAACCGAAGATAAAGCCGGAATTTTCCCCGTAAAAAAGAAAAAAGGCAAAACAAAAACACGCTTTGCGGCCCCCTTCGCTTTTAAAAAGATTGGGTGCTTTTCGCAGGGTTTATCCCCGGCCGCTTGAAGCGTGTTTTTGTTTTTTCGCATGGGCCATATCCGTGTGTCTGTTTATTCCAATAACATAACTACCCCGCGGATATAATTGCTTTATTTTTATATCCGTTTTGTCTTTGTCTTATTTTTGTCCGATGTTTTTGTTGTTTTTGCCGTGCTGTTTTTACCGTCCGATGTCTTTAGTAACGAAAGCGTTTCTTTATTTTTAAGAATAAATCCGGCCGCATGGCCCGGGTTGCCTGCCGGCAATCCGCTTTCGAAAAAAAGAGCGTTTTTTATTTTAATGAACAAAATCCGGCAAAAGTTTCGGCCGAAAGTTAACCTGCCGGAAAACATTCTTGCCTTTGCTGTCTTTGTCATTTTGTCATATTTCAATATGCCTATGCCTTCGTGTTGTCAGGGCGCCGGCGCGACAAAAGATAAAGATCTGTGATTTCTTTGCTCTTTTGTCTGCCGTGCGCGCGACTCTCGCGCGCACGGCATACCTTTTTCGACCCTCGGTACTATCCGATTATCACCCATTCGGTATAATCACTAATCCGGTATAAGTCTAGCAGAATCATCGTTAGATTTTTATTAAAAATATATGCTTAGGAATCTCGTGTTGTGGCAGACGGCCGGGCGGAGATCTGATTATTTTTTTAGGCGTTTTTTTAGTTATTTCTTTGTTAATTGTTTCTTTGATTGTTGAATTCATGAAGATTTGGATAAATTACTCACTCTCTCACTCTATTGATAATAAATAATATTAATTCTGATAATTCGATTATGCGTTCCGGCGATCGATCTGTTGATTTATTGATTTATTTTAAAGAGTAACTTACCGTTTTCGCGCGTCTTATTTTTTTGGTTTTTTAAAAGAAGGCGCGTTTTAATCGCGGTTTTACGCTTTTTATGCCCGTAGGCTAATCATAAATCAACCCGTCGGTTAGCATGCCTCTGATTATGGAGGATAGGCGATTAATTTCGTATTAAAAAACCAGAATATCCTCGCTTAAAATTTAAGCGAGGATAGCGTTTTATGGGAGAAATATTTTTAACGGAGCCGGACGCGTCCGAATAAGTTACCGATTATTAAATCCGCCCTTACGGGGCGGATTTAATAATCGAAATTCATAATAGTGTTTTATTTTTTTAAACTTTTATTCTGTATCCGATGCCTCTGACGGTTTCTATGATTTGAGTTCCGCCATTATTGTTATTTTTTAATTTTTTTCTGAGATTGTTAATGTGAACATCAACCACATTACTGAATGAATCAAAAGCGAAGTCCCAGAGATTCGAGAGTATTTGTTCCCGGTTTACTATTTTATTTCCGTTGCGTATCAGATACTCAAGCAGAGCGAATTCTTTTAGCGACAGTTTTATTTCTTTTCCTTTATAGAGCGCTTTTTTGGTGGCCGGATCCAAAATAAGATCTTTGGTCTGGAGTTTCGCGGGGAGAAGCACCTCTTTTGGCCGTCTTAAAATGGCGCGTATTCTTGAAAGAAGCTCTTTGAAAGAAAACGGCTTGACGAGATAATCGTCGGCCCCGCTGTTTAAGAGCTGGGTTTTGTCTTCGACGCTGTCTTTGGCCGTGAGCACAAGTATGGGCGTGGTAATGTTTTTCGCGCGCGTATCTCTGCAGATTTCAAAGCCGCTTTTCTTGGGGAGCATAAGATCCAGGATTATCAGGTCGTAATCCATATGATGCAGTAATATGCGTTTTTGCGCGCTTTCCCCGTCTATTAAATAATCAACGGCGCAACCTTCTTTTTCGAGGCTTTCTTTAAGCATCTGTGCCAAGTTTTCCTGGTCTTCAACAATTAATATACGCATGATAATTTATTTGATTCTTAGAGTTAATAATTTATTTCTACTTATGATACCATAATATAATATATGTGTCAATATCGTGTTAATAATGTTAACGGCTCGCGCTCCGCCGGATACCTGGCAAAAATATTACATTGATTTGATGTTACAATCCCACTATTAAGATTTCATTAAGGTTTTTTAATTAAATCCGCTGTCCGGCGCGGTTGGGAAAAGTATTCGAATAAAGCAATATATATAGAAAGCGCCAGCTCTCTCTATTGTGTTTTCGCGCCGGTGGCAACGGTGTTGCGCGGAGCCACCGGAGAATTTTTTCGCGTTTTAAGACGGTTAGACCCGGTTATTTCCCGATTTAATTGAATTTTAATCACGCGTTAGTTTAACTGTCTCTAGCGTCTTCATGTGTTTATTATTAGCGTTTATTATTAATCGTTTATTAGTTTATTATTTTATTATTTTTATTATTAATTTTTTATTATTAAATAAAATAAAAAAAATATGAAAAATTTTAAATTTGCAATATTTATTGCAGTGGGCGCGTTGGTTATAACGACGTTCTTTGGCGCCAGGGCATTGGCCGCCAATTTGTTCAGCGACGGTTTTGAAA
>CAZVBU010000045.1:0-5857 GCA_964625935.1 uncultured Candidatus Saccharibacteria bacterium | reverse complement strand
CGGCAAAAAAATATTTTAAAAATAAAATCCCACCGTCATAACAAAATATAAAATAAAATACAGAAAATCAGTCTTAAAACGTTGTAAACTGTCCGCACCCTCCCTTTACATCCCTCCCAAATCTGTATCTTTCGGAAAACTGAACGCCGTTTTCCCAAAGAATTTCCTTAAACCTTTTTATTCTTTCTTTTGGCGGCGCCTTAAAATCGCCGGTCGGATTATAAAGAATAATATTTAAAAAATAAAGCGGCTTTTTAGCAAGCTCTGAAAGTTTTTGAGCGCACTCGTCCGAATCGTTTACTCCGTCTATCAAAAGATATTCCATCATCACTTTTCTGTTTGTTTTTTCTATATAGCTATCTACGCTTTTTAAGACCGCTTCCAGAGGATATTTTTCGTTTATAGGCATTATACGGCTCCGTAAATCATTATCGGTCGCGTGGAGAGACAGCGCAAGATTTACCTGTAAATTTTCGTTTGAAAATTTTTCTATTCCTTCGGGAATTCCCGCGGTGGAAACCGAAATACTTCTCGCGCCGATATTAAACAATTTTTTATCGTTTAAAATTCTTATGGCAGACATTACGTTTTCATAATTCAAAAACGGCTCGCCCATTCCCATAAAGACTATATTTGTGATTCTTTCTTTTTCTTTTTTAAGCAGTCTCGCGAAAAACAAGACCTGCAAAACTATTTCCCATTCCGTCAGGTTTCTTTTGAATCCGGATTTCCCCGTAGCGCAAAAAACGCATCCCAAAGAACAACCGGCCTGCGAAGACACGCAAACCGTATTTCTTCCACCCTCATAACGCATAAGTATTGATTCCACCATTACCCCGTCTTTCAGTATTATTCGCGCTTTTGCGCTATTTCCGCCTTCGGAAATAAGCGTTTCGGCTTTTATACCGAGTAGAAATTTCTCTTTGAGTTTTTCTCTCAATTCTCCAGGCAAAACAACCGCTCCGCTCCAGTCCTCTATCAAATCCCTGAAAACGCAAACAAGCGCTTGTTCATAGCGGTATTTCGGCTCTCCTCTCAATAATTTTTCCAATTTATGAAGCTCCATATCAATTATTTCGCGCAAAATATAATGTTTAAATGATAATTGATAATAAAAATGTTATCAATTCAGCATACCACGGATTAAAAGCGGCAATTTGCTTGCAATAAATCAAATAAAAAAAGCCGTTTGAATATTAACGGCTTTTTTGAATTTACTAACGCGAACAACTAATAACACGCAAACTAAAAAACTTTGCCTCCGACAAATACTCAGTTTCCATCATGAAGCTGGCGTTTGTCAGTCGGTGGTTCTTCCGCGCCAACCGCCGACTGTCCGGCGGGTTCGTTTTGGCAAGATACTGGCATCTTATCCATGCCACCGATAATCTTATCCATGAACTTTTGATAAAAACCGGAAAAAATTTCAACCACGAAAATCCAGAAAGATCTCAGCCAATCGCGGAAAAACATGCCCGCGATGTCAAAAGGCCACAACATTCCCCAATTCACCACGCGCGCCATATTGCTTCTAACGGACGGGACAAGCGTCTTCATCGCATTCCGATAAAAATTGAATTTTCTGTAAATCTTATGTTCTTGAAGTCTTGACCATAAATAATCATTCCAATTTTCTTTCGTCTTCTCCGCCAAATATTCTTCCAGCGCCGTTTTCTTATCCCGACCCCTGGCGTCTCTCTCGTTATACCTATTTTCGACCCAATATTGCGAAAATCTCGCATTGAGCATATCGGTTACATCTTTGTAATGCTCCGGCTCAGAATAATCCTCGCGGATCTTATTCAAAGCAAACCTCAGCTCGTATCCTCGGATCACCCATTTGAGCCAAGACCAAATAAATCCGCCCAAAAAATATCCGCCTATATACCAAAGGATAGACCAGTCCAGAAACCAGCTTTTAATGGTTCCGCTGTTGCCAAGAAAATAAATCGCGAGGAGCGCGACAACAGCAAGTATCGTTGGCCGCAATCCCTCAATCTCATCCACAATAAACGAAATCCAAAAGCACATAACGGCCGCGAAAACATAAAAAAACCAACCACCAAAAACCAAAAGACTGCCGAAAAACAATACAGCACCATCAAACAATGCGCCCGCAGATTCCTCCTTTTTTGATCCTGATTTTAGTTACGTATTTATTTCAAAATCCGCGTTTAAAATAACAATTAATTTCAAATATGTCAATACAAACAACCTACGAAGTCTGATTTCGTATTCGCGGCAAAACCGCCATATGCGTGCGCTCATTACCATACTAAACTAATTAATTTGACCCGCTAAATCCCGCTGAGCTACAATAATAATTAATATGATTGTCTCTTTTTTATTTTTTATCGCCCAAATTATTTTCGGCTTCTGCCTGTTCGGCTTCTTTGACCCGCGAAAAAAATTCAGCCGGCTTGAAACACTTGCCGCGGCATCCGCCGTCGGCTTTACCATAAGCTCATTTACGGTTTTCCTCCTTGCTTCGCTCTATGGCTCTTTATATCCGGCAATTTTTATTTTTTCCCTCGTATTTACAGGGGTTCTCATAATCCGGTTCAAGGCGGTCATGGGATTGTTTTCATACATCAACGGCGACGGCGATTACTCGCCTTATTTTCCCAAAAAAAATCCGGGGCTTTTAATTTTTTCCGCGGCGCTTGTTTTCTACTGCGTTTTTCTCGCAACGGTTTTATATAGCGAAGGAGGTGCTTTAAAAAGCGACATGCTCGGCTGGGGCGACACCGCGCTTCATATTTCTCTTATAAAAAGATTCGCCGCGTCCGAGCCTTTCGACATGACCCACCCGATGTTTTCCGGAGTAAAACTTACTTATCCGTTCATGGTAAATTTCGCTTCCGGAATTTATCACAAACTGGGCGCCGGTCTTTTACTATCCTACAGAATGACACTTTACGCTCTGGGGATATTGTCTCTTTCTCTTGTTTTTTCTTTCGCCAGGCGCGTCGCCAAATCATCCGCTTTCGCGGCCCTGGCGGTAATCTTCGTGCTTGTAGGAAGCGGGCTGGGATTTTTCACTCTTTTTGACGACATAAAAAATCTCCAAAAGTCCGGCGGTTTCTCGGAAACGGCGAAAATATTCACAAATCCTCTCCACGACTACACGCATCTGGACAATCGCACCAGCGGTATCGCCGGAGAAAAAGCGTCTTTTCAAAACATAGTATGGATAGCGCCTGTAAACATTTTCTTCGCGCACCAGCGCACATTCACGCTCGGAATGTCCCTTTTTATAATTGTCCTTTTGGGGATTCTTCTCTACGGCAAAGAAAAAGAATTCTGGCGTTACGGTATAATCGCCGGCCTTATTCCATTCTGCCACGCGCACTCATTTATGGCGCTCGCGATTCTCATGGCGTGTCTTCTCGCGTTTTACGCCAGATATTTCAAATACTGGATAAAATTCGCCGTTATAACGACAATGGTGGCGTTGCCTCAGATAATCTATTTCTTTTCCCAAAGCGAAAAAATAGAAGGAAGCTTCCTTAAACCGTGGTTTGGCTGGATGACATGCGGTCACAACGCCTCTCCGTTTTTCTGCGATCCGGGAATTGCCGGAACCGATACGAACGCGTTTTATTTCTGGTCAAAAAATTTCGGCGTTATTTTTTGGCTCTGGATTCTGGCATTAATCGCAACGCTCGCGGCGCCGTTAGCCAAAAAATATTTGAGCCGCTTCGGCCTTAATTCCATCTTTGATTTTCGGGAGCGGATAAACGCGCCTTTTCTTTTCGCTTCCCTGGGGCTTTTTGTTTTGCCGAATCTATTCCTTTTCCAGTCATGGGAATTCGACAACAACAAAATACTTTTCTACTGGTGGATGCTGGCGATAATCGCGGGCGTAATCCCTCTTTTAAAATATCTCTGGGAGAAAAAAACATATCTGAAAACCGCGGCAATGGTTCTTATATTTTTCGCGATTCTTGCCGGTTCGGCTGACGCTTTGGCGCGCGTTGTTTCAAGCAAAAAAATAAATTCCGCGGGATATACCGATTGGCTCAGGGAAAACCGCGAAATGGCGGAGTGGATTAAAAACAACACGGGAAGAAACGACCTTTTTCTCACGGCGCCAAACATTGATCCCGTGCCGCTTTTTCTCGCCGGCAGACCTGTCGTCATGGGCTATGAAGGATGGCTGTGGACCGAAGGCCACGATATCGGAAATCAGAGAACGGAAATTATGAAAATATTTTCGGGCGACAAGGAAAAAGCGTGCGAAATGAAAATAAAATATATTCTTTTTGACAGCGAACTTGTGAAAAATTTTCCCGGAGCCGACCGGTTTATCCTTGATTCAATAGCGGAATCGGTTTTTTACCAGACAACATACTACGAAACGCGCGAAATACTCAAAATAAACTGCGATTAACGAATACCCAAAAACACAAAATCCCCGTTTTATAGAAAAACGGGGATTTTAATTCCGGATACCGAAATTTTACTTCTTTGAAAAATCCACCGGCTAAAAATGTTTTTTCAAATGCCAGTGATACAAAACAGCGATAATCACCGACATCTGAAGCGTTAGTGTCCAAACACTGGTCAAAATTTGCCCGTCCAGCAAATTCATCGAGCTGGACAAAGCGCCAATAGACCATGCTAAAAGAGATTCGAATTCTCCGCGAAAAACATTCTTCAAAAGCGGCCACATCGCGACGCTAATGCCGGACATGGCGCAAACAGTTGCCACGGTATCGCTGATAAAAAACCACACCAAAACAGATAAAACAACAAATACGCAAGAAAATGTTTCGTCTTTTGTCCAACCCGATTTGCCGTATTTAATGGTATATCCGGCGGTAACCGCGGTGCCAAGCACGTAAACAAAAAGCATTGCGTCAAATATCCCGCTGTTTAACCTGGAACCAAAAGCGACCATATCCAACCCAAGCCACAAAAACCAGGTTGAACGCGACGGTCTTACCGATAATTTCACCATGGCGCTTATATAAATCGGGTAAATTAAAGCGCCGGCAATAAAAGACAACAAGCCGAACAACTTAAAATGAAAAGGTAAACCCCACAAAACAATGTCTATCAAAACGAGATTATACATCGGAAACTCCTTTCCCGGAAATTTGTTATTTTTATTTTATTTTTTATTGTTTGCCGTTTTTGATTTTCAAATTAAACCTTTTTTATATTATACCATATTTAAATAAAAAATCAAGTTTACAATCACTCTCGCGACAAAAACCCGCCAAAATGCGGGTTCAAAACTTCACGAAGCTTAATCTGTCCCGGAAAACCTCAAACAGAGGGATTCGGACATGATTTTATCATATTGGAAAAAACCGAAAGCAGGGCGAAAAACAGACAAAGCGACAAAGGACCGAGAAAAACACCGATAGCGCCAAAAAAGGAAACTCCGCCCAAAACCGACAAAAGAACAAGAAGCGAATGAAGATGCGTTCCCCTGCCGACAAGATACGGACCGAGCATATTGTCTATAAGACCGACAAACAAAATTCCCCACAAAAGTAACGCTCCCGCGGAAAAAGTTTTACCGGCAATAAAAAGAAAAACTACCGCCGGCGCTATGACCAAAGCCGTGCCCACCGTCGGCACAAGAGAAGCAACCGCGGCAATCGTTCCCCAAAGGACAGCGTTCGGCACACCGAATATGGCAAAACCGACGCCCGTCGCGACGCCCTGCGCGAGCGCGATAAGAAAATTCCCTTTTATGACGGAATTCACCGCCATCTGAAGTTTTTTAAATATATGCTCGTCGTCGGTATCGTTTAACGGACTTAATCTGATTATCGCGCGCTTAAATCTGCCGCCATCAATCAAAAGATAATACAAAGCGATAAAGAAAATAAAAATATCCAGA
>CAZVBU010000044.1:0-5925 GCA_964625935.1 uncultured Candidatus Saccharibacteria bacterium | reverse complement strand
CATTTCCCCGCCTCCTCCAAAAATTACAAGATTGCATCGGCAAATAAACTCATGTCAAATTCCGAGAGTATGATAATCCCGCCGAAATTTTTTGTCAAAAAAAATTCCAACCATCGGTTGCGTTTGACCTAAAATACCAAAAATGCTATCACAAAAAAAGCCGCAACTTTATAAAGGAATATGGAAAATGCCGAAAAACAAAAAAACTTTTTACCTTATTATCGTTCTCGTCGCAGTATCGGCGGCAATCTTCATTACGCTAACTTTCAAAACAAAGGCCAAACTAAATAAACTTGAAGAAATACTTGAAACCAACCGGCAAACGCAAGAAATTATCGCTTATCTGGAAAAAATAATGCCCGAAATCGCGGAAACCGAAACGCGGGAAACAAAACCCGCCGTCAGTTTGGAAAAATTTTTCAACGATTTAACCATTCTAAGGGCCGACTACATCAATGAAACATGGACAAAATACTTCATCGTTCGGCCGCCAAGAAAAACTTCTTCATATATCCGCCAACCGATTGAGATGGAAATTGCAATCAAAAAAATATTTCGGGCTTTTCTTGATGAAGATGACTTCTATCTTGACGGAATAATTACTGAAATAACATCCGGACTTTACCGAAAAGAACAAAATGGACGTGTTTCGGAAAATCTGAAAAAAACAAATTTTACCGCGCGCATAAGATTTGACGCTTTTTCGCCGATAAACGAAGAAACTTATATCACCATAGCGAAGACATACATAGACGGAAAATCCGTCAAAATCAAAGGCACGCTGAAAATGCCAGGCTGGGCGGATTCTCTTGAAGAAATCGCGTGGATTTTTGAAAATGAAATTTTTATCGAAATAGATTCCGCGGAAGAAATAAAATTTCCTGAAACAAAACAATAAAAACAAGCAAAAAGGAGAGCGGCTAAATGAAAATAAGCAACCAGACATGGGCGAATATCGCGTTTGTGATATTTCTGGCAATCGTAGTCACGGGATTTTTCGGGTGGACATGGAAGTGGAACAAAGATGCAGCTACCGCCAACGAACAAGAAGAAAAAAACGCAAATGCTAAAGAAAATACCTTGATAGCGGTATTTAATTTTGAAGGAGTAATATTCGGAATCAACAGATGCGCGAAAACGCCGTCTGATCCGGATGCCGAAAAAAACGCGCTTGAAAATTGGGAAAACAACCCCCTGCTATTCGCTTCAATTTGCGGCACCGAAGCCAACTTTCTCTTGAAAAACTATGTCCTGGGGGCAAACGACGACATAAAAAAAATCCGCGACGATTATTTCGCGGACCGTGAAATACGATCAGTAAAAACCTATTCCAAAATACTTGAAAACATAAAAGAAGGCGACATCGTCCGGGCGAAAATCGCGGTAATACAAACCGGGGCCGATTGGACATGGCTTTATATTATTTCGGCGGAAACCGTAAAAAGATATCCACCGATAAAAGCGGCTCTAATTCTCAAATACAAAAATAATGAAGAAGATAAAAAAATTCGTCTGGCGCGACTGGAAGAAATGCTTGGTTCGTCCGAATACTGGCAATTGGAAATCGGGGATGCCTGGCAACGCATGGAAATCGACCCGCCGAAACAAGTGCTGATTGATGAAGAAAATATGGAAATACTCGTGGAAATTGAGATACCGGTGATGCTCGCCGAATTTTTCCCGGAAAGGGAATTTTCAGACGATGACCGGCTGGTGATATACGCCATAACGCAACGAGAAAACTGCGATGGACACTATGGAATGGGCACGCCGATAAACGCTATCCGGTTTTTGCGCGTCACTATTCCAACTCCAAATCCTTTGCAATAATTTTTAATTAGACAAGAAATCAAAAACCCCGCCGGTTTTAAAACGGCCGGGGTTTTGTTTTTCTCCAAAAACCATGATAAAATACCAATATGAAAATCGCCATTATAGGAACTCACGGTTCCGGAAAAACCACGATAATAAATGAATTGGCGCGGGAATTATCATTGAAAAACGAAAATTTCGCTATTTTACCGGAAGTGCCGGGGCGATGTCCACTACCGATAAACAGAGAAGGGGATTTAAAAAGCCAGATGTGGATTATGGCGCGCCAAATCGCCGAAGAGCTTGAACTGGAACACAAACACGAAATAATAATTTGCGACAGAAGCATAATCGATGAATACATCTACACTCTGGACGCGTGCGAGAGACAAAACACCGAGATGCCGAAGTGGCTGGAGTCGCTCTTTTTGGAACACGCGCCGACCTACGATTTTCTTTTCAAGACAAAAATGAATCCGGCGTATCTGAAACACGACGGCATACGTGATATCGACCACCGTTGGCAAAAACAAATAGAAGATAAATTCAATGAAATCTTAGAAACGCATAACATCTGGCACCACAAATTGCCGGAAAAAAATTCTACGGAATATATTTTAAACAAAATAAGAACGGCGAATATTTAATAAAAATTCTTTTTCAAAAACTCCTCTCTGTTTCCGTAAGAGAAAGTCCTTATACCTCCTCTATCTGCGCCAATATTAACGGCTCTTCCCGATAAAACAGAAAGTAATTTCGGAAGAAAACTTGTGGCGACGAGACACTATCGTCCCATGATTCTTGATTCATGATTCAGGATTTGTGATTCTTAATTTACGATTCTCTTTTGTTCCTCTTGCAGCTTTTTTCAAAATTGCTAGCATAAAACCAGAATTTCAAATCAACAAAAACAGAAAAACAGGAGGATGAAAAATTGAAAATCGCCATTATCGGAGCGCAAAGTACCGGCAAAACCGGCATCATACTGAATCTGCGCGAAAAATTGCATAAAAAAAATAAAGATTTTCTCATTACCGAGGAAAAAGCGCGTTTTTGCCCGTTGCCTGTGGACGAAAAAGCCACAATTAAGACCGAGCTCTGGATACTTTCAACGCAAATCTCCGCCGAAATCAGCGCAACCGCGGGAAAAAAAGACACGATACTTCTTTGCGACAGATGCGTAATCGACCCGTTAATATATCTCCGGCTCAATTACAAAAAGAAAGATATTCCCCGCTTCATCGTGGACCTTGTGAAATACTGGGCGAAAACCTACGATTATATTTTTAAAACGCAAATCGACCCCAAATACGAAAACCCGGTAAAAGACGGCTTCAGAAACACGAACGCGGAATGGCAAAAAGTACTGGATATTGAATATGAAAAATGCCTTGAAGAATTAAAAATCAATTACCTTATTTTGCCGATAAAAAATATTGAAAAATTTATACTTGAGGCGGCGAAAATAAGATAAAAAACAAAACCCTCTCCGACAGTAACGGAGAGGGTTTTAAATTTCGCGAAAAGACCCGCCGGCTACTTTTTCAAACCGATATATGATAAAATAACAATACGGTCAAAAAATTAATATTTAACCCCGACTTTCATTAATAAAATTATAACAATGAATTCGTGGCCTAATGCTCGGCCGAGCACAGCTTAGAGATCCTCGATTTCCTTAATTCTAGTGATATTAATGTGAATCGGGACAATTAACAAACAAAAAATGGAAAACGAAAACAATATCTCGGGCGCGCCGGAAGCAAGCGCGACGGTCGCGGAACCGACGGCCGAACAAACAAAAAACAAAATTGCCGTAAAGGCATCGGCTATTGTAGCCGCGCTTCTTGTCGCCGGCGGCGCCTACGGATATTACAGCTACACCCAGTCACCCGCGAAAATAATCCCTCAAATGATGGAGCAAACGGCAAAAACCGACACGATGGAATATGATGGGGTTTTTAATATTAGAATGGAAGGCGGCAATCTTCTCGCGGACACATTAGGCGCGCCGTCGCAAAAAAACGCTTCTTCGGAGACCGAAAAAGTAAACGTAACCGTAAATTTCTCCGGCGCGACCGACATTACAGACCTGAACAATTCAAAAACAAGATTCGGCCTCAATCTCTCAATAACCCCAATGCCGAAAGACATACCGATAAACTCGGCGCAATTTGATATAGTCGGCGTCGCGCAAACGGCATTCGTCAAAATAAATATACCGGGCATTTCTTATGCCTTGCCGTTTCTCTCAGATTTCAATAATCAATGGATAAAAATTGACATAAAAGAACTTGAGGATCAGTTCGCTCTTTCAAAAGAAACAGAAAAAAAAGACAGCGAACTCAGCCAAGAACAAATAAATGAAATAGAAAAAACTATCGCCGAAGCAAAAATGTTTAAAGTTGTGGAAAAAATGGATTCCGCCGAAATAAACGGCGTAAATTGCCACCATTACCGCTACGAAATAGACAAAAAAGAAACGGCGAATATGGTTCTTAAAATAGCCGAAATCGTAAGCAAGGAAAAATATGACGCTTCCGACAAGCAAGAGGTTATGGACGGCTTAAACGATGTCGGACCGATAGCCGGAGAAATTTATATCGGAAAAAAAGATAAACATCTTTATAAAATGACATGCGGCTTCACTTATGAAGACGGCGCCAAACAGGAAAAAATCGCTCTTTCTTTTGAAATGACGGCAAAAAACCACAACAAACCGATAACCATAGAGGCCCCTCAAACATACAAAAGCGCCGAAGAAGTATTTAACGCTCTTATGGGACAATTCGCGCCGATGATGGGGATGACGGCAGATTTAAGTGAAATTGAGAAAATGACAAATCCCTACGCCGCGCCAAAAACACCGGGAACAAATCCGGTCATCGGCGGCGACCTGACAAAAGACACCGATAAAGATGGTCTGCCCGACGACCTGGAGACCATGTTTGGCCTTGACCCCCAAAAATCCGACACGGACGGCGACGGAATAAACGACCTTGAAGCAATGGAAAACGAAATGGGAACGATGAGGCGATAAAATAAAATACAGCCAGAAAAACAAAAATTCACGGCTCTCATGGCCGTGAATTTTTTACTTATTTTTTTTGCGCGTGTCTGTTCTCTCGTTCCACCAGTCGCCTTTACCGTGCTTTTTTTCCCATTCCCTGTTCCTATCCCGCATATGTTTTCTAAGTTCCATCCTTTCTCTATTTATGGTCCTATTCAAATCACGCTCGGCTTGTTTTGCCGCTTCATAGATAACACTGTCCAAAGCCCAACCGAATAATCCGCCGTAATCGTGTTTTTCATGATAAGGCGACTTCCCGCCCGTTCTGGAATATTGCCCCGCTTCGCTTTCTTTCGGCGCCACGCATAAAAGCGTCATTCCCAAAAGCCCCATGGCCATAATTTTTCCCGAGCGCGACATAACGCCTTTTCTGGATTTTTCAAGCAGGCCGGAAAGCGCGCCGTCTTCTTCGGAAATCATTTCGACACGCTCCTTGTCTTCCGGACTCAAATCTGGCGACTCAAGCATTTTTCGGACACTCGCGCGAAGCTCCTCAAGCCCGTCGCTTTCGCTTTCCGCGGATTCCACATCGGTATCAGCCGGAATATCCGCCGCTTCCAAATTTTCTGTTTGTTCGTTCATATTTATCATTTCCGCTTCCTCCGGCGCTTCTTCGGCCGGATTTCGCGCGTTGTTATTAAAATCTAAAAATTCCGGTCCCATATCAGTTTTCTTTTTCTTCGTCGCTTGTAATTTCCATTATCTTTTTTTGCTCTTCCTCTATTATTGTTTTCCATTTTCCGTGGTCTTTGTTCTTTAAAGCTGTTTCCTTTCTTTCGTGTATTTCCTTAAGCCATCCCATCTGATCGGGGTAAACTTCAAAAAAAGAAATAAGCGATTCAACAAGTTCGCCGGGAGAGGACTCAAGACGCGCCATCCAAAATTCCCTGTGAGAAGGATCAACGCCAGCCGTCATAAAAACCGCGTCAAGCCTTTTTTTATGTTCATCCTTTAATGCCATATAAGTAATTTTAACGGCAAACCGATGAAAATATCAAGAAAGGGCCAGTCGGCGCTTATTGACGAAAATAAAAAATTAAAGA